>NZ_JBHTST010000085.1:0-35240 GCF_042794995.1 Streptomyces sp. NPDC056503 | reverse complement strand
CCCGGGAGATCTCCCGGGTGCCGCCCTCCGTCGCGTACGGGGGGATCGCGGCGGTCAGTCCTCGTACGCCTCGGCGTGGGCCTTGGCCAGGTGGATGTACATCTCGGCGTTCAGCCGGATGCCCGCCACCTCCTCCTCGGTCAGCGGGCGGCGCACCTTCGCGGGGACGCCGGCGACGAGCGAGCCGGGCGGCACCTCCATGCCCTGCGGCACCAGCGCCTGCGCCGCGACGAGCGAGCCCGCGCCGATCCGGGCGCCGTTGAGCACCGTCGCGCCCATGCCGACGAGGACGTCGTCCTCGATGACGCAGCCGTGGACGGTCGCGTTGTGCCCGATCGTCACGCGGTCGCCGATCGAGACGGGGTAGCCGGGGTCGACGTGGACGGTGCAGTTGTCCTGGATGTTGGAGTCCTCGCCGACGGTGATGGGACCGCAGTCGGCACGCAGCACCGCGTGGTACCAGACGCCGGCGCGCGCTCCGAGCGTCACCTCGCCGAGCACCACCGAGGTCGGGGCCGTGAAGGCGGTCGGGTCGACGTCCGGCTGCTTGCCTCCGACGGCCTTGATCAACGCCTCTGCCATGGGGTCTCACTCCTGAGGGTCCGTACGGCCCGTGCGGCCGTGGTGGTGTCGCGCCTTCCGGTGTTCTGCCCGCACCTTATGCCGGGGCCATGACGGACATCACAGGGGACCGCTCTGATCGGCCCCGACGCCGCCGACTACGGTGTCGGGGTGCCCAGAAACGGAAACACGTTCTCATCCCTGACCGCCTGGCGGCGCCGGGTCGTCGCCCACGCCCTCCAGGGCGGCCTGCGCTGGGCGCAGCAGGCGGGCGCGGTGACGGCGGAGCACCCCGGGAGGCTGCGGTTCCGGAGGCTGGGCGCGGGCACCCGGCTGGCCTTCCCGCAGGGCACGGTCTTCGGCGAGCGGTGGATCGAGATCGGCGAGTGCTGCATCATCGCCGAACAGGTCACCCTGACCGCCGGGATGCTGCCGGGGCTCGACCTCGGCGCGGAGACGGTGCTGACCCTCGGCGACGGGGTCGTGCTGGGGCGTGGCAGCCACGTCATCGCCGACACGACGATCACCATCGGCTCGGACACCTACTGCGGTCCGTACGTCTACATCACCTCGACCAACCACAGTTACGACGATCCGCACGAGCCCATCGGCCGCCAGTGGCCCCGCTCCGAGCCGGTCTCGATCGGCCCCGGCTGCTGGCTGGGCACCGGGGCGGTGATCCTGCCGGGCGCGCGGATCGGCCGGAACGTCGTGGTCGCGGCCGGCGCGGTGGTGCGCGGGGAGGTGCCGGACCATTCGGTGGTGGCGGGAGCCCCGGCCAGGGTCGTACGCCGCTGGGATCCGGAGCGGGGCTGGCAGCCGCCCCTGCGCACGCCGGCCCCGAAGCCGATCCCGGAGGACGTCACGTCCGAGCAGCTGGCGGCGCTGGCGGCCTGGGAGATCGAGCAGCAGGAGCAGGTGCAGGAGCAGGCGAGGGCGGGGCGGCAGGCCGAGGCGCCGGCTTCCTGAGGCCCGTCCGTCAGCCGCCCGCGATGAGGATCGTGCCGACGAGCGCGAGCCCCGCCCCCGCCGCCTGGATCGCGCGCAGCCGCTCGCGGAGCACGCCGAAGGCGGCGAGCGCGGTCACCACCGGGTAGAGGCTGGCGAGCACGGCGGCCACCAGGACCGGGCCGCGCTGCGCGGCCAGCGCGTAGGTGCCGTTGGCGGCGACGTCGGCGAGGCCCACGAAGGCGAGCGCCGGCAGTGCGCCGCGGATCACCCGGAAGCCCTCCTCGGGCAGCGCCCGTCCGCCGCGCCGTACGGAGAGGTACAGGGCGCCGCCGCCGACCGCCACGTTCGTGACGCGCTGCACGAAGAGGGCGAGGAAGAGGCCGGTGAGCGTGGTCGAGGCCTCGGCGATGAGGGCCATGACCGCGCCGAACCCGAAGGCGGCGAAGAGCGTGAGGACGACGGCCTGCCGCTGGACCGGGGCGCCGCGCAGCTCGGGGCCGCCGGCGAGGACGATGCCGGCGACCGCCGCGAGGATGCCGCCGACCTGGAACAGGCCGGGCCGGTCGCCGAGGACCAGGCCGACGGTGACGGGGACGACCACGCCGAGCGAGCCGAGCGGCGAGACGACGCCCATCGGGCCGAGCGCGAGGGCCTTGTAGAAGGCGAGCATCGCGGCCGGGCCGACGACGCCGGCGGCGACCGCGTACCAGAGGTCGGGGCCGGCCTCGGTCCACGCGCCCGTCGCGACGACGACCGCGCCGAGGACGAGGACGGCCAGGCTCTGCGAGACCACGACGACGGTGAGGGCCGGGACGCGTCGGGTGAGCAGTCCGCCCCCGAAGTCGGCGAAGCCCCACAGGAGGGCGGTGGCCAGGGCGAACGCGGCGGTCATGAAGGGGTCCTCGCGGGCAGGTACGGGCGGGGCCGGGGCAGTACAGTGCAGTGCACGATCGGGTGCACCTCACCGTAGTGCAGTACGTTGAACTCTGTCATCCAGAATATTGGACGGAATGTGTCGGACCTCGACCAGCTGACCCAGTCGCTCGCCCGCAACCTCAAGCGCTGGCGCAACGAACGGGGCTTCACCCTGGACGCGCTCGCCGCACGCGCCGGCGTCAGCCGCGGCATGATCATCCAGATCGAGCAGGCACGGACCAACCCGAGCGTCGGCACCACCGTGAAGCTGGCCGACGCCCTCGGCGTCTCCCTCACCACCCTCCTCGACTACGAGCAGGGTCCCCACGTCCGGCTCGTCCCGCCGGAGCAGGCCGTCCGCATGTGGTCCACCCCGGCCGGCAGCCACACCACCCTGCTCGTCGGCACCGAGGCCCGCGGCCCCCTCGAACTCTGGTCCTGGTCCCTCGTGCCCGGAGAGGGCAGCTCCTCCGACCCGCACCCGCGCGGCACCACCGAGCTGCTCCACGTCGTCGCCGGCGTGCTCACCCTCGTCGTCGACGGCGTCGAGCACACCGTCCCCGCCGGCACCTCCGCCGTCTTCGAGGCCGCGGCCCCGCACACGTACCGCAACGACGGCGAGGAGACGGTCGAGCTGACCATGGCCGTCTCGGTCCCGCCCGTACGCTGAGACGGACGACCGGAGCCGCGACGCAGCCGTTAGCGTGGCGCGCATGCGCGCACCCATCGGAGACTTCGACGACGCCCTGCCCGCCCCCGACTGCCTGGACCTCCTCACGCCGCCCGTCGCCGCGGCGGTCCGCGCCTGGACCGGACCGGTGCCGGCCGACCGGATCCTCTACGTCGACACCGACCCGGCCATCGCCGACACCGCCGTCTTCGTCGAGCACCACGGCCGCGCCCTCCTCGACGAGTCCGCCAACTGCGTCGTCGTGGCCGGCAAGCGCGGCGAGACGACGACCCTGGCGGCGTGCGTGGTGAAGTCCGCGAGCCGCGTCGACGTCAACGGCGTCGTCCGCAAGCACCTCGGCTCGCGCAAGGTGCGCTTCGCGGCGATGGAGACCGCCACCGGCGACAGCGGCATGGAGTACGGCGGCATCACCCCCGTCGGCCTCCCCGCCGAGTGGGCCCTCCTCGTGGACGCCGCCGTCGTCGACACCCCGTGGGTGCTGGTCGGCAGCGGCCGTCGCCGAGGCAAGATCATCCTGCCCGGCAAGGCCTTCGCCCAGCTGCCGAACGCCGTCGTCCTGGAAGGCCTCGGCCTGCCCGCGGAGTGACGGCGTGTCGGAGTGACGGCGTGTCGGCGTCCGGGCGCCCCCACCTCAGGGCGCCCTCGCCTCCGGGTGTGCCCGTCTCCGGGTGTCCCGCCTTCGGGTGTCCCCGTCTCCGGGTGTCCCGCCTTCCGGCGTCAGCCCAGGCGGGGGATCTCGATCGCGGGGCAGCGGTCCATCACCATCTCCAGGCCCGCCTCCGTCGTGCGGGCGTACGCCCCCTCGTCGACGACGCCGAGCTGGAACCAGACCGCCTTCGCGCCGATCTCCCGCGCCTCGTCGGCGACCGCGCCGGCCAGGGCGCTGTTGACGAAGACGTCCACGACGTCGACCGGGAAGGGGACGTCGGCGAGCGAGGCGTAGCCCGGCTCGCCGTGGACCGTCTCCGCCTTCGGGTGGACCGGGACGATCCGCTTGCCGAAGCGCTGGAGCACGGCCGCCACCCCGTACGCGGCCCGCTCCCGGTTGGCGGAGAGGCCCACGATCGCCCAGGTGTCGCCCGTGCCCGTCAGGATCCGGCGCACGGTCTCCTCCTCGGAGCGCTCCGCAGCCTCGGTGATCGTGGTGTCGACGCTCATCCCTGATGCCTTCCTTCGTTCCGTACGGGGCTTTCCCCCGGTACGAACCCGCCGCGCCCCCGGATCCTTCCCGCACCGGGCCGGGAGACGGGAGGGATCCGCAGGCGCGGCGGCGGCGTCAGCCGTCCCAGGCGCGCCGCTCGTCCTCCCGGGGCGCCATGACCAGGGCCGGACGCCCCGGGCCGAAGGCCATCACCGGCCGCTCCGCGTCCCACGCCCGCCACCCGGGGTCGCCCTCCGTCGCGAACGCCACCCAGGCCGCGTGCATCGCGGCCGCCAGCTCCCGGGGCGCGTCCGGGCCGGTCATCGCCCGCGTCTCCGGGATGTCCAGGGTGTCGAAGACGAAGCCGAGTTCGAGCGCGTGGCAGGCGCCGAGCCCGAGGACCGGCGACGGCCAGCCGAACTCGTACAGGAAGGTGCGGCCGGCCGCCCCCGACCCCAGCCGCGCGTCGGCGATCCCGTTCAACGGCACCCGGAGCAGCTTGTCGGTGGCGAGCGCGCCCAGGATCTCGCCGGGCCGCGCCAGCGGCCGGTTCGCCCGGTAGACCCGCGCGGTACGGGACGGCACCCGCGTCTTCCACAGCGCGAGCCGCAGCGCCGGCGACGACAGCCGCTCCACCAGCCCGCTCGGCACGAACCAGAGCCGGTACTCCTCCGACGTCGTCCCCAGCAGCAGGTCCACCTCGCCGGAGGCCACGCCGGGCCCCTCCGCCCGGCCGGCCGTCAGCGCCTCCGCCGGATCGCGCGGCAGCACCTCGCCGTCCACCACGATCTGGAACGCGTGCCCGGAGCCGGTCAGCGGCGAACCCTTCGCCGTCACCTCCGTCTGCGCCGTGAGCAGCCGCTCCCGGTCCACCGCGGCGAAGGCCTCCGCCGTCGCCGGGATCCCCAGCCGCTTCGCCACCGCCGCCGTGGTCCGGCGCGCCCGCTCCCGGGGGAGCGCCATCGGCGCCCCGCTCTGCACGACCGCCCGCCGGAACAGTCCGCGCGCGAGCGGCGAGGCGAGCAGCGCCGCGATCGAGATCGCGCCCGCCGACTCCCCGAAGACGGTCACGCGCTCCGGATCGCCCCCGAAGGCCGCGATGTTCTCCCGCACCCAGGTGAGCGCGGCGATCTGGTCGCGCAGCCCGAGGTTGGCCGGGGCGTCGGGGAAGACCCCGAACCCCTCCACGCCGAGCCGGTAGTTGACGGAGACGAGGACCACGCCGTCGCGCGCGAACGCGGTGCCGTCGTAGACGGGCACGGCGTTGGAGCCGTGGATCAGCGAACCGCCGTGGATCCACACCATCACCGCCCGGCCGGCCGGCCCGGCCTGCGCCCCCCAGGGCGCCCAGACGTTGACGTTGAGGCACTCGTCGCCCTCGACCACGGGGTCCGGCAGCAGCGCGTCCAGCGGCGGGGCGTAGGGCCGCTTCGGAGCGGTCGGCCCGAACTCCGTCGCCTTCCGCACCCCCTCCCACGGCTCCACCGGCTCCGGCGCCCGGAACCGGAACGCCCCGAACGGCGCCCGCGCGTACGGCACCCCGAAGAACCCGGCCACCCCGTCGGCCACGAGGGCGCCCCGCACCCTCCCGGCGGCGAGGACCGCCTCGGGCGCCCCCGCCCCGCGCCCGGCGTCCCGCGCCCGGTCCGTCGCCGTCACGCCCGGATCCCCACGAGCGCGCGCTTGAGGACCTTGCCGGTCGGACCGAGGGGCAGCGCGTCGACGAAGCGGACGAGGCGCGGGTACTTGTGGCGGCCCAGCCGCTCCCGCGCCCAGTCGACGAGCTCCTCCTCCGTGACGGGGGCCGTGCCCTCGCGGAGGACCACCACCGCGCACACCTCCTCGCCCTTCGCCTCGTCGGGCACTCCGATCACGGCGACCTCGGACACCGAGGGGTGACGGACCAGGACCTCCTCGACCTCGCGCGGGTAGATGTTGAAGCCGCCCCGGATCACCAGGTCCTTCTTCCGGTCCACGATCCGCAGGAAGCCGTCCTCGTCCCGGGCGCCCAGGTCACCGGTGCGGAACCAGCCGTCCACGACCGCCGCCGCCGTCGCCTCGGGATCGTCGAGGTAGCCGGCGAAGACGTTGTGCCCCCGCACGACCACCTCGCCGACCTCGCCGTCCGGCAACAGCCGGATCTCGCCCTCGACCGCCGCGTCGGCCACCCCGACCTCGACGCCCCACACCGGATGTCCCACCGTGCCGGGCCGGCGCCCCAGGTGCGGCTGGTTGAACGTCGCCACCGGCGAGGTTTCCGTCAGGCCGTACCCCTCCAGGACCGGCGTCCGGAAGACCTCCTCGAAGCGCTCCAGCACGGCGACCGGCAGCGCCGCACCGCCGGAGACCGCCGCCCGCAGCGCCTCCGGACGCCGGTCCGAGGCCGTCGCCGCCTCCACCAGCGCGTGGTACATCGTCGGCACGCCCATGAACACCGTCACGCCCTCGTCGGCGAGCACGTCGAGCGCCGCCGGACCGCTGAACCTGGGCATCAGCACCAGCGTGGCGCCCTGCCGCAGGGTGCCGTTCATCGCGCACGTCTGCCCGTAGCTGTGGAAGAGCGGCAGACAGCCGAGGACGACGTCGTCCGTGCCGAGACCGAGCAGGTCCTGCGAGGTGACGGCCGCGTTCATGACGATGTTGAGATGCGTCAGGCGGGCGCCCTTGGGGCGTCCCGTGGTACCGCTCGTGTAGAGGACCACCGCCGTGTCGGACGGCTCGGCCGGCTCCGCGGCGGCCAGCGGCTCCGGCGCCGACGGCGCGCCCTGGAAGGCCCGCACCCCGGCCGCCCGGGCCGCCTCGTCGGCGACCGCCCACAGCGGTCCGCCGCTCACGATCGCGACCGCCCCGCTGTGTTCGAGGACGAAGCGCACCTCGTCGGCGACGAGCAGCGCGTGCACCGGCACGACGGTGGCGCCGGCGGCGAGCGCGCCGTAGTAGACGCGCAGGAACTCGGTGGTGTTCGGCAGCAGCACCGCCACCCGGTCGCCCGGCTTCACCCCCGCCTCGCGCAGCCCGGCGGCGCAGCGCCGCGCCGCGTCCCACAGCTCGCGGTAGGTGAACCGGCTCGCGCCCTCGACGACGGCGATCCGGTCGGGGAAGTGGCGGGCGGACTCGCCCAGCACGCCGGCGACGCTCAGTGACATGACACGCTCCCAAGACGTGGAGGCGACGGCGGTGTCGACACTCCGTGGCACGGCCCAGAATCGTTCGCGGGACCACCCCGACACCATGTGCAGACGCCCATCATGCGCGGAGCCGAGCTGGGCATCGGCCCCCCGGCCGCCACCGGAACGTGGCAATCGCCAAAGCGCGGCGTTACGGTGCGAGCCATGACGACCAGCCCGCCCGGCGCCCCCGGACCGACGCCCGGCCGTCCGTCCGATCCGCACGCCGCACCCGGCGCCCACACCCGGCTCGGATCGGCCGGCGGCTCCGGAGCGTTCCGCCGCTCGCTCGCCGCCGCGCTGCTCACCGACGTCGACCGCCTCACCGACCGGGCCGTGGAGGACATCCGCGCCCACTCCGGCACCTACGCCGCGGGCGACCCCGTCACCCGCGAGGACCTGTGGGGGATCTGCCGCGACAACATGCTGCGGGCCCTGGAGGACTTCGGCGGGCTCGCCCCGACCGGCGGCGACTTCGAGGGCGCCGCCCGCGAGACCGGCCGCCGCCGCGCCGAGCAGGGCGTCCCGCTGGACATCGTCCTCCAGGCGTACCGGCGCGGCGGGCGCATCCTGTGGCAGGTCATGGCCGAGCACCTGCGCACCAGGACCGGCCGCGAGGCGGACAGCCGCGACCTGGAGCTCGACGTCGCCGGCGCCGTCTGGGAGACCATCGACCGCTACTCGGTCGCGATGGCCGACGCCTACCGGCTCGCCCAGCTGGAGCTCCAGAACCAGCAGGACACCCGCAGGACCGCGCTCTTCGAGGCCCTCCTCGACGGCCGGGCCGAGGACCCCGCGGTCGCGGCCGCCGCGGCCGCCGCCCTGGGGGTGCCCGCCCAGGACCGGTACGTCGTCGTGGTCGCCACCCAGGACCCGGCCGCGCCGCCGCGGCCCGCGCCCGTCCTGGAGGCCCAGGGGCTGTGGTCCTTCTGGCGCCCGCGCTCCGGGCGGTACGCCGGCGTCGTCCGCCTCCCGCGCCGCGACGCGCCCGCCGGCCGGACCCCGTCCCCGCCCGGTGCCGGGCCCGACCCGGCGCTGGTCCGGCTCCTCGACGCGCTGCGCGAACGCACCGGCGCCACCGCCGGCGTCTCGCCCGAGTTCGAACGCCTCTCCCAGGCGGGCCGCGCCCTCCGGCTCGCCGAGCAGACCCTCCGCACCCTCCCCGCCGGCAGCGGCGAGGCCGCCGTCTTCGACGCCCGCCTCCCCGAGGTCCTGCTCAGCGGCCGCCCGGACATCGCCGAGCGGATCGTCACCGTCCACCTGGGGCCCGTCCTCGGCACCGGCGGCGAGCGCACCGCGCTCCTCAGCACGCTCCGCGTCTGGCTCGACCACGGCTGTTCCGCCTCCCGCGCGGCCGACCTCCTCTACTGCCACCGCAACACCGTGCTGAACCGCATCGGCCGCGTCGCCGAGCTCACCGGCCGCTCCAGCGAATCCGGCGAGGCCCGCCTCGGCTGGGCGCTCGCCCTGCGCGCCCTCCCCTTCGCCGGCCTCCCGGACGCCCCGGGCCCCACCCCGCCGGTGGCGGATCCGGCCGGTCAGGGCGGCGCGGACCGGGACCCGTACGGCACGTAGGCTGGCGGAATGCAGGAGCAGTACCGCACGCCGGCCCGCGAGGGCGTCCACGAGACCGAGATCAACCGTTCGCGCTTCCTCTGCGCGCTCGCACCGGTAGCCGACGAGCGGGAGGCGCAGGAGTTCGTGGCCCGGATCCGCCGGGAGCACCCGACGGCCACCCACAACTGCTTCGCCTACGTGATCGGCGCCGACGCCTCCGTCCAGAAGGCGAGCGACGACGGCGAGCCGGGCGGGACGGCCGGCGTCCCCATGCTCCAGATGCTGCTGCGCCGCGAGATGCGGTACGTCGTCGCCGTCGTCACCCGCTACTACGGCGGCGTGAAGCTCGGCGCGGGCGGTCTCATCCGGGCCTACGGCGGCGTCGTCGGCGAGGCGCTCGACGCGCTCGGCACCCTCACCCGGCAGCGCTACCGGCTCGCCACCGTCACCGTGGACCACCAGCGCGCGGGCAAGCTGGAGAACGACCTGCGCTCCACCGGCCGCGCCGTGCGCGAGGTGCGGTACGCCGAGGCCGTCACCATCGAGATCGGCCTCCCGGACGCCGACGTGCCCGCCTTCCGGGCCTGGCTCGCCGACGTGACGGCCGGTACCGCCGACGTGGAACTCGGCGGCGAGGCGTACGGCGACGTCTGACGTCCACCGGCGACTCGCCGGTGTGGCCCCGGCCGCCACCCCCGCCGGGTTAGCGTGGTGGGCGGACACACGGGATCAGTGATCCAGGACCAGGGATCCAGGATCCGAGATCCAGGACTAGGGATCCAGGATCCAGGATCCGAGATCCGGGATTAGGGATTAGGGATCCAGGACCAGGAATACGGGATCCGGGACCAGGGGCGAGGAGCGGTACGCGCATGCGGGGTGGGACGACGACGTGAGGTTCCTGCACACCTCGGACTGGCATCTCGGCCGGTCCTTCCACCGCGTCGGGCTGTTCGAAGCCCAGGCCGCGTTCCTCGACCACCTGGTCGCCACCGTCCGCGACCGCGAGGTGGACGCCGTCCTCGTCGCCGGCGACGTGTACGACCGGGCCGTGCCGCCGCTGCCCGCCGTCGAGCTCTTCGACCGCGCGCTGCACCGCCTCGCCGAGGCCGGCGTGGAGACCGTCATGATCTCCGGCAACCACGACTCCGCCCGCCGCCTCGGCGTCGGCGCCGGACTCCTCGGCCGGGCCGGCATCCACCTGCGTACCGACCCGGACGGCATCGGCACCCCCGTCGTGCTCGCCGACGCCCACGGCGAGGTCGCCCTCTACGGACTGCCGTACCTGGAGCCCGCGCTCGTGCGGGAGCGGCTCGGCGTGGCGCGGTCCGGGCACGAGGCGGTGCTCGCCGCCGCCATGGACCTGGTCCGCGCCGACCTCGCGGCACGGCCCGCGGGCACCCGTTCCGTCGTCCTCGCACACGCCTTCGTCGCGGGCGGCGCGCCCAGCGACAGCGAGCGCGACATCACCGTCGGCGGCGTCGCGGCCGTCCCCACCGCCGTCTTCGACGGCGTCGACTACGTGGCCCTCGGCCACCTCCACGGCTCCCAGGCGCTGACCGGGCGCGTCCGGTACTCGGGTTCGCCGCTCGCCTACTCCTTCTCCGAGGCCGACCACCGCAAGACCATGTGGCTGATCGACCTCGGCGCCGACGGCGAGGTCGCCGCCGCCGAGCGCGTCGACTGCCCGGTGCCCCGCCCCCTCGCCCGCCTCCGGGGCCGGCTCGACGACCTGCTCGCCGACCCCGCGCACGAGCGGCACCGGGACTCCTGGATCGAGGCCACCCTCACCGACGCCGTACGGCCCCAGGACCCGATGGCCCGGCTCACCGAACGCTTCCCGCACACCCTCAACCTCGTCTTCGAGCCCGAACGCGCCGACACCGACTCCCTCGCCTCCTACGCCCAGCGGCTCCGCGGCCGCAGCGACCGGCAGATCGCGGAGGACTTCGTGAGCCACGTCCGGGCCGGCGGACTCGACGCGGCGGAACGGACCGTGCTGTACGGCGCCTTCGACGACGTCCGCGTCGAGGCCGCCACCACCGAGCGGGAGGCGGACCGATGAGGCTGCACCGGCTGGAGATCACCGCCTTCGGTCCCTTCGGGACCACCCAGACCGTCGACTTCGACACCCTGTCCGCCGCCGGACTCTTCCTCCTCCACGGACCCACCGGCGCGGGCAAGACCTCCGTCCTCGACGCCGTCTGCTTCGCCCTGTACGGCAGCGTGCCCGGCGCCCGCCAGGCCTCCGGAACCGCCCTCCGCAGCGACCACGCGCCTGCCGGCACGCTCACCGAGGTGCTGCTCGACCTCACCGTCGGCGGCCGGCGCCTGGAGATCAGGCGCAGTCCCGCCCAGCCGCGTCCCAAGAAGCGCGGCGGAGGCTTCACCACCGAGAAGGCGCAGAGCACCCTGCGCGAGTACGACCCCGCCACGCGCGCGTGGGCCGGACTCAGCAAATCCCACCAGGAGATCGGCGAGGAGATCACCCAGCTCCTGGGCATGAGCCGGGACCAGTTCTGCCAGGTCGTGCTGCTGCCGCAGGGCGACTTCGCCCGCTTCCTGCGCGCCGACGCCGAGGCCCGGGGCCGACTGCTCGGCCGCCTCTTCGACACCCGGCGCTTCGCCGCCGTCGAGGAACGCCTCGCCGAACTCCGCCGCGCCGCCGCCCACCGCGTCGAGGAGGGCGACACCCGGCTCCTCGCCCTCGCGCACCGCATGGCACAGGCCGCCGGCGGACTCCCCGCCGCGAGCACCCCCGTCGACGGCAAGCCCGGCGAACCCGGCCTCGCCGACGCCGTCCTCGGCTGGGGCGCCGTCGCCCGTACCGAGGCCCGCGAGGGCGCCGACATCGCCGGCGTGCGCCTCGCCGCCGCCGAACAGGCCGAAGGCCTCGCCCGGGCCGCCGCCGCGCACGCCCGGGACCTCGCGGCCCGGCAGGCCCGCCACGCCGAGGCGGTGCGCCGCCGGGAGGCGCTCACCGCCCGGGTCCCGGAGCGGGACCGCGACCGGCAGGCCCTCGATCTCGCGCTCAAGGCCGACCGGGTCGCCCCCGCGCTGGCCCTGCGCCACGAGGCCGAACGCGAACACGCCGGGGCGCTCGCCGCCCGTGGCGCGGCCCGCGCCGAGCTGCCCCGCGACCTCGCCGACGCCCCGGCCGAGCGGCTCTCCACCCTGGAGAACCGGCTCCGCGAGGAGCTCGGCGGGCTCGCCGCCGCCCGCCGGGCCGAGAGCCGCGCCGCCGAGCTCGCCGCGGAACGCGCCCTCCTCGACCGTGAGGCCCACGCCGACGAGGACGCCCTCCAGGAAGCCGCCGGCTGGCTCGCCGACTGGGAACCCCGGCGCGCCGCCCTCCAGCACCACATCGACGCCGCGCAGGAGGCCGCCGCCCGCGCCGAACAGCTCGCCGGCCGGCTCGAACCCCTCCGCCTCCGGCTCGCCGCCGCCCGCCGCCGCGACACCCTCGCCCACGACCTGGCACGGGTCGAGGAGCGGTACGCGACCGCCCGCGAGCACCGCAACGCCGCCCACGAGACCTGGCTCGACCTCAAGTCCCGGCGGCTGCGCGGCATCGCCGCCGAACTCGCCGCCACCCTCGCCGACGGCGACCCCTGCCAGGTGTGCGGCTCCACCACCCATCCCGCCCCGACGGCCACCACGGCCGATCACGTCGACCGGGCCGCCGAGGAGGCCGCGTACGCCCGCTACACGGCGGCCGACGAGACCGGCCGCGCCGCCGAACGCGAGCTCGCCGGCACCCGCGAGGCCCTCGCCGCCGCGCGCGAGGAGGTACGGTCCCTGGGCACGTCCGGGCCGTCGGACGGTCAGCCCACCGTCAGCGAACTGGCCGACGAGGCAGCGGAACTGACCGATCGTCACGCGGAGGCGCACGCCCTCGCCGCCCGCACCCACGCGGCGCGCGAGGCGCTCGCCCGGGCCGAGCGCGAACACGAGGAGCGGGCCGCCGCCCAGCGGGACGCGGAGCGGCGCGTCGCCGCCCGCACCTCCCAGCGCGAAGGCCTCGAACGGCAGCGGGCCGCGCTCGCCGAGGAGCTGGCGCGGGGCCGCGGGGCGTTCGCCACCGTGGCCGAACACGCCGGGGTCCTGGAGCGCCGCATCGCCCTCCTGGTCGACGCAGCCGGATCCGTACGCGCCGAGGAGCTCGCCGCCGACCGCCTCAAGAAGGCGGACGCCCACCTCGCCGACGCGGCCTACCGGGCCGGGTTCGCCACCCCCGCCGAGGCCGCCGGTGCCCTCCTCGACGAGCACGGCCGCCGCGCCCGCCAGCACCGGCTCGACGTCTGGCAGGCCGAGGCCGCCACCGTCGCCGACCGGCTCGCCGAACCCGGTGTCGCGGAGGCCGCGGCCCTGCCGCCCGTCGACCCGGCCGGCGCCGAGGCCCTCCACACGGCCGCGGAGCGTGCCCTGCGGGCCGCCGGCGCCGGGCTCGCCGCCGCCCGCGAGCGCGTCACCGGACTCGCCGCGCTCGCCCGTCAGGCCGAGGCCGAGGTCCGGCGCCTCGGTCCGCTGCGTACCGAACACGACCGGGTGGCGCGGCTCGCCGGCCTCACCGCCGGCACCTCCGCCGAGAACGAGCGCCGGATGCGCCTGGAGTCGTACGTCCTCGCCGCCCGGCTCGAACAGGTCGCCGCGGCGGCCTCCGCCCGCCTCCAGCGGATGTCCTCCGGCCGCTACACCCTCGTCCACTCCGACGCGCGGGCGGGCGCCCGCCGCAGCGGCCTCGGACTGCACGTCGTCGACGCCTGGACCGGCAACGAGCGCGACACCGCCACCCTCTCGGGCGGCGAGACCTTCTTCGCCTCGCTCGCCCTCGCGCTCGGCCTCGCCGACGTCGTGACCGACGAGGCCGGCGGCGTCCGCCTCGACACCCTCTTCATCGACGAGGGCTTCGGCAGCCTCGACGACCAGACCCTCGACGAGGTCCTCGACGTCCTGGACTCGCTGCGCGAACGGGACCGGAGCGTGGGCATCGTCAGCCACGTGGCCGACCTGCGCCGCCGGATCCCCGCCCAGCTGCAGGTCACCAAGGAGCGCCACGGCTCTGCCGTGCGCCTCCGGGCCGGCGGTGACGCGCACGCCGGCTGACGGTCCCGGCCGAGGCCGCCGGCCGAGGGCTCAGCGGCTGACGGAACGGCGGGGGAGCGGCGAGGAGTAGACGACGCTGGTCGTCACCGAACCGAGCGTGCCGATCTTCCCGGAGATCTCCTCCAGGTGGCGCATGGAGCGGGCGGCGACCTTGATCACGAAGCAGTCGTCGCCGGTGACGTGGTGCGCCTCCAGCACCTCGGGGGTGACGGCGACCAGGTCGTGGAAGGGCTTGTAGTTGCCGGTCGGGTAGCGGAGCCGCACGAAGGCGAGGATCGGCAGTCCGAGCCGCTCGTGGTCCACCACGGCGGTGTACCCGGTGATCACCCCGGCGTCCTCCAGGCGGCGCACCCGCTCGGTCACCGCCGACGGCGACATGGAGACGGCGCGGGCGAGATCGGCGTAGCTGGCGCGGCCCTGGGCCTGGAGGGCGTCGAGGATCCGCCAGTCGGTGGCGTCCGGGGTGTACTCGTTCATGGAGGAGAGCCAACAGGGGTTTCCCCGGCGGATCAAGCCGTCCGCCGGGGAACGCGTCGGCGGGTGCGGTCAGAGCCGGGAGATCTCGTCCACGAGGTCGTCCAGGCCCAGCGGCCCCTGGCTCAGCGCGGCCATGTGCCACGCCTTCGGGTCGAAGGCCTCGCCGTGCGCCTCGCGGGCCCGCTCGCGGCCGAGCAGCCACGCCCGCTCGCCCAGCTTGTAGCCGATGGCCTGGCCCGGCATCGAGAGGTAGCGCGTCAGCTCGCTCTCCACGAACGCCGGCGGCCGGCTGCTGTGCCGCTGGAAGAACTCCTGCGCCAGGTCCGGGGTCCACCGCTCGCCCGGGTGGAACGGCGAGTCCGCCGGGATCTCCAGCTCCAGGTGCATGCCGATGTCCACGATCACCCGGCAGGCGCGCATCATCTGGGCGTCCAGGTAGCCGAGCCGGCGCTCCGCGTCCGGCAGGAAGCCGAGCTCGTCCATCAGCCGTTCGGCGTACAGCGCCCAGCCCTCGGCGTTGGCGCTGACCATGCCGATGGTGGCCTGGTAGCGGGAGAGGCTGTCGGCGACGTGCGCCCACTGCGCGATCTGCAGGTGGTGTCCGGGAACCCCCTCGTGGTACCAGGTCGAGACCAGGTCGTAGACCGGGAAGCGGGTCTGCCCGTCCACCGGCAGCCAGGTGCGGCCGGGGCGCGAGAAGTCCTCGGAGGGGCCGGTGTAGTACGGGGCGGCGGCGCCGCCCGCCGGGGCGATGCGGGACTCGACCTTCCGGACCCGCTCGGCCAGTTCGAAGTGGGTGCCGTCGAGCGCGTCGATCGCCTCGTCCATGAGCCGCTGGAGCCACTCGCGGACCTCGTCCACGCCCTCGATGTGGGTCCCGTGCTCGTCGAGGTGGGCGAGGGCCGCCCACGGGTCGGAGCCGGGCAGGATCCGGTCGGCCTCGGTCACCATCTCGGCGCGCAGCCGGTGGTACTCGGCCCAGCCGTAGGCGTACGCCTGGTCGAGGTCCAGGTCGGTGCCGTTGAAGTAGCGGCTCCACCGCCGGTAGCGCTCGCGGCCCACGGTGTCGGGGGCGTCCGCGACGGCCGGGGCGTACACGTCGCGCATCCAGTCCCGCAGCGACGCGAGGGCGGCGCTCGCCTCCGCGGCGGCCGCGGCGAGTTCGGTGCTCGACTCCGCCGGCAGGGAGTCCGGGCGGGTCGTGGCGTACTGCTCGAACCAGCCCGGCTCGCCGTCGCCGCCCGCCCAGTCGGCGAGTTGGCCGACGAAGGTGGCGGTGGCGCGCGGCCCGGCGTACAGCTTGCGCTCCAGGCCGAGCGCGAGCGAGGCCCGGTAGCCCTCCAGCGCGGCCGGGACGGCCCGCAGCCGCCGGGCGACGGCCGCCCAGTCGTCCTCGGTCTCGGTGGGCATCACGGTGAAGACGATCCGGATGCTGTGCACCGGCGAACGCATGTTGCTGACCGCGCACAGAGCCTCGTCGGCCTCGTGCACGGCCAGTTCGGCGGTCAGCCGCTCCCGGAGCAGGCGGGCGCAGCGCCGCTCGGCGTCGCTGTCCGCGCCCGGGGTCCGCTCGGCCTCGTCGAGCAGGGCGAGGGTCCGGCGGGCGAGCTCGGCCACGGCCTCCTGGCCTTCGGGCGAGAAGTCGGGGAGGCGGCCGGCGCTCTCACGGACGCCCAGGTGGGTGCCGGTGATCGGGTCGAGGGCGATGAGGTCGTCGACGAAGGCGTCGGCGACCTGACGGGGCAGATGGCTGCGGGAACTCTCTGGCATGTGTCTCATCCTGATGCCTGCGCCGTCCTCCCGTCACCCTCGTCCGGACTCACACGGCTGACAAGGACGGTCCCGCGCCGGGCGGCAGCAGAGGGCCGCACTCCCACTGCTGGAAGATCAGCCGGGTCTCGACCCGGGCCACCTCGCGCTGCGAGGTGAACTCGTCGAGCACGAGTCGCTGCAGGTCGGCGGGGTCGGCGACGGCCACGTGCACGAGGTAGTCGTCGGGGCCCGTGAGATGGAAGAGCGCCCGGGACTCGGGCAGGGCCCGGATCCGGTCGACGAACGGACCGATCAGTTCCCGCCGGTGGGGCCGGACCTGGACGAGCAGCAGCGCCTCCAGACCACGGCCGAGTTTGGCCGGATCCAGACGTAGCTGGTGTCCGAGGATCACACCGGTGCGGCGGAGCCGGGCCACCCGGTCCAGGCAGGTGGAGGGCGCGACGCCGACCTCGGCGGCGAGTTCGCGGTAGGTGCTCCGGGCGTCGTTCTGCAGAAGGCGGAGAATGTGCAGATCGACCGCGTCCAGTACGACAGATTCGGCCATCGGCCGAACGTAGCACGGATGTTCCCCACTACCTCCCGGTATCCGTTCACAGTGCGGCCATGGACGCCATGGATCACGCCCCTTCGGCCACCCCGAAGGCGCTCGCCACCGAAGCCGTGCACGCCGGCCGGGAAGACCTCGCCGCGCTCGGGCTGCACGCCCCGCCGCTCGACCTGTCCACCACCTACCCCTCGTACGACGCCAGGGCGGAGGCCGCCCGGATCGACGAGTTCGCCGCCACCGGCGCCCGCCTCGACGGCCCGCCCGTCTACGCCCGGCTCGACAACCCCACCGTGGCCCGCTTCGAGGAGGCCCTGGCCCGGCTGGAGGGCACCGAGGCCGCCGTGGCCTTCGCGAGCGGCATGGCCGCCCTGACCGCGGTCCTGCTGGCCCGCGCGAGCCAGGGCCTGCGGCACGTCGTGGCGGTCCGCCCGCTCTACGGCTGCAGCGACCACCTCCTGGACGCCGGGCTGCTCGGCACCGAGGTGACCTGGACCGACCCGGCGGGCGTCGCCGACGCCATCCGCCCGGACACCGGTCTCGTGATGGTGGAGTCCCCGGCCAACCCGACCCTGGCCGAGGTCGACATCCGCGCCGTCGCCCACGCCGCCGGCTCGGTCCCGCTCCTGGTCGACAACACCTTCGCCACCCCGGTCCTCCAGCGCCCGGCCGGCCTCGGCGCGCGGATCGTCCTGCACAGCGCCACCAAGTACCTCGGCGGGCACGGCGACGTCATGGGCGGCATCGTCGCCTGCGACGAGGAGTTCGCCCGCGAGCTGCGCCGGGTCCGGTTCGCCACGGGCGGTGTGCTCCACCCGTTCGCCGGCTACCTGCTGCTCCGCGGGCTCTCCACCCTCCCGGTCCGGGTGCGCGCCGCCTCGGCGACCGCCGCCGAACTGGTGCGCCGCCTGGCCACCGACCCGCGGATCGCCCGCGTCCACTACCCGTCGATCGGCGGGGCGATGGTCTCCTTCGAGGTGTACGGCGACCCGCACGAGGTGATCGCCGGGGTCAGGCTCATCACCCCGGCGGTCAGTCTCGGCAGCGTCGACAGCCTGATCCAGCACCCCGCCTCCATCAGCCACCGCATCGTCCAGGAGGGCGACCGCCGGGCCGCCGGCGTCAGCGACCGGCTGCTGCGGATGTCGGTGGGCCTGGAGGACGTCGAGGACCTGTGGCGCGACCTGACCCAGGCGCTCAGCGCTCGCTCCGCCGAGCCTGCGGCTGCGGCTGCGGCTGCGGGCGCTCACCCCGGCGCGGTGCCGGCTCCAGCCGGGCGGTGATCACCAGGGTGCCCTCCTCGATCTGGTAGTCGAGGGGCAGGCTGAGGGCTCGCATCGCCGCGACCATGCCCGTGTTGGACGCCTGGGTCACGGCGTAGACGCTCTCGCATCCGGCCTCCTCGGCCATCGCCACCAGGCGGCCGAGGAGTTCGGAGCCGATCCCCCGCCGCTGCCAGTCGTCCTCGACCAGCAGGGCCACCTCGGTCTCGTCGCCGTCCCACAGCAGGTGGCCGAGGGCGACGAGCCGTCCGGAGGCGGTCTGCACGGCGAGGGTGCGTCCGAACCTGGGGCTCAGCAGATGGTCGAGGTACCGGTCCGCGTCCCCGACCGGCCCGTGGTAGCGCAGCCCCAGGGTGCGGGCCGAGCAGCGGTCGTGCATGGCCCGGGCGGCGGGCAGGTCGCGCTGGTCGGCGCGGCGGACGGTGATCTCGTTCCCCTCGGGCAGGGTGAGCACGTCCTGGCTGCGGGGGACGCGGGGGCCGAGCCGCGCGTCGAGTTCGACGAGCGCGCGGGCCCGGGCGAACTCGGTGGGGGTGAAGGGGAGGTAGGGCCGTTCGATGAGGAGCGTGCCCCCGCCGGGGTCGCGCAGCTTCATCACGGTCTCCTCCAGGACGCCCTCGACGGGGGCCTGTTCGCCGGTCGGCCGGCCGGTCAGCGAGACGGCCGGGATCGAGTGCAGGGTGCACCGGCCGAGGAGCTGGCGCAGCGCGAGGGGGAGTTCGGCGGCGTCGAGCGCGGTGCGGGTGGCGAGGCCCAGGAGGCGGGTGGGGGTGTCCACGAGGTCGTGGGCGTCGGCCCGTTCGGTCCAGGTGTCGCGCCCTCCGGCGGCCGCGGTCTCGCGGACGAGGTCGGCGGCGGAGAGGCCGGCCGGGGCGCGGAGCAGGAACTCGTCGACCGTTCCCTCCGTCAGCGGGTGCGTCTGGAGGGTCAGGATGTCGACGCCGAGCCGGGCGAGCACGGTGCACAGCGCGGCCAGGCTTCCCGGGGTGTCGTCGACCGTGGTCCTCAGCCGCCACAGCACGGTCCCGGCGGCCTCGGGCGTGCCGTCGGGTGTCGGGGCCGTGGCGGGTGGGGCATGGCTGTGCCTCCGTGCCCACCAGGTGTGGAAGCCCGCGGTGGCGACCAGCGCGATCGCCGAGAACACCAGGAGGTAGGGGCCGTCGGGCCCCTTGACGATGGTCTTGGCGATCGTGTCGGCCACCACCACGGCGGTGAACAGGGCCGCGAGTTCGATTAGGTCGTTGCGCCAGTGGTGCGGGCGGCGGGTGCTCTTCGAGGACGTCACGTCGGTCATGACCTCACTGTGACCGAGCGGTGTTGCGTGATCACGAACGCTCTGTGACTGGCGGGTTAAGTGGCGATCTGGAGGATTTCTGACCGATTCAGGACGTTTCTGTCTTGCATTGATCGGTGCTCCGACGGAGTTCGTTCCCCGGCGGAGCCCCTTCCCCCGCGGAGCCCCTTCCCCCGGCCACGCCCCCCGGCCACGGACCCCCCGGCCACGCCCCCCGGCCACGGCCCGCCGGCCCCGGCCGCGGCGTCAAGGACGGCGTCCGTCACGCGGGTTCGCCCCGGGCCCGCTCACCGGCGGCCGAGCGCCTCCGCCGTCCGCCGCAGCCCCTCGTCGATCACCGACGGGGTCAGATGCGCGTACCCGACGACGAGCCGGACGGCCCCGTCCGCGGGTCGCGCCGACCCGTACTCCTCCAGCGGGCGCAGGGCCACACCGGCACCCGCCGCGGCCTCCAGGAGCCGCCCGACCGGCCCGTACCGGGCCGGCAGACACGCGATGACGTGCAGCCCCGCCGCGATGCCCGTCACCGACGTCCCCGGGAAGTGCCGTTCCAGCCCGGTCAGCAGGGCGTCGCGCCGCTCGCGGTAGGCACGCTGGCAGCGGCGGAGCTGCCGGTCGTAACCCCCGCTCGTCACCAGGTGCGCCAGTGCCGCCTGGTCGAGCGCCGGATGCCCGAGGTCCATGGTCCGCTTCCGCTCGACGACCTCGTCGACGAGCGCCCCGGGCAGCACCATCCAGCCGAGCCGCAGCCCCGGCGCGAGCGACTTGCTCACCGAGCCCGTGTACACGACCCGCTCGGGATCCAGCCCCTGGAGCGCGCCGACCGGCGCCCGGTCGTACCGGAAGTCGCCGTCGTAGTCGTCCTCCAGCACGTGACCGTCCACCTCCCGCGCCCAGTCCAGGAGCAGCCCGCGGCGCTCCGCCGACCACGCGATCCCCGAGGGGAACTGGTGCGAGGGCGTCACCACCACGGCCCGTACGCCCGCCCGCGCGAGCGGTCCGGGCCGCAGCCCCTCCTCGTCGAGCGGCAGCGGGACCGTCTCCAGCCCGGTCGCCGCGAAGAGCCGGCCGTGCTCCGGACTGCCGGGATCCTCCACGCCCACCCCCCGGTGCCCCCGCGCCCGGAGCACCGTCCCGAGGAGCGTCGCCGCCTGCGCCACTCCCGAGCACACCACCAGCCGGTCCGGGTCGGCCGCCACGCCCCGCCGCCGGGCCAGCATCGCCGCCAGCGCGGAGCGCAGCACGGGCAGTCCGCGCGGATCCGGATAACCGAGCGCGCTGTGCGGCAGCCGGGCGAGGACCGTCCGCTGGGCCGCCGCCCAGGCCGCGCGCGGGAAGAGCGACAGGTCGGGGGTGCCGGGCCGGAAGTCGGTGACCACCCCGGGGGCGGGCGCCGCGGGACCGCCCGGCCCGGCGGGCGCGGCCGCCCGGCCCGTACGCGCCGTGCCGCCGACCCAGGTGCCGGATCCCCGGTCGCTGCGCAGGTAGCCCTCGGCGGTCAGCTGCTCGTACGCCTCCGTGACGAGGCCGCGGGAGACCCCCAGGTCCGCGGCGAGCGCCCGGCTCGACGGCAGCCGGGTGCCGGCCGGGAGCCGCCCGGAGCGCACCGCCTCGCGCAGCGCCTCCTGCAGGGCGCGGCCGCGCCGGCGCGCGGGCGCCCCCGCCGCCGGGAGGAGCAGCTCCCACGCGGGCTGCGCGCCGGCGTCCCGGGCCGGCGGTCCGGCCGCGGCCGAAGTGGTCCCCGATGGCGTCATGGAAGTGGACCTTAACCGGGACCGCCCGGCTCCCTAGCGTCGGGACCATGAACACGAACGCCCTGCGCGGGGTCCTGGTCGTGACCCTCGCCTACGCCCTCGTCGGAGCCTCCTTCACCGCCAACGGCCTGCTCGGCGACTATCCGTACGCGGGCGGGCAGGCCCTCCGGTACGGCGCCGCCTGCCTCCTTCTCCTTCCGCTCCTCGGCCGCGGCGGGCTCGCTCCGCTCCGGCTGCTCGACGCCGGCCAGTGGGTGCGGATCGCGGTCCTGGCCGGAGTCGGCATGGTCGGCTTCAACCTGGCCGTCCTGGCGGCCGAGCGCACCGCCGAACCCGCCGTCCCCGGAGTCGTCGTGGGCTGCGCGCCGATCGTGGTGGCCGTCCTCGTACCGCTGCTGGAGGGCAGGCGGCCCGCGCCGCCCGTGCTGTACGGGGCGCTGCTCGTCGCCGCCGGTGCCTTCACCGTGCAGGGCTGGGGGCGCACCGACCTCGCGGGGCTCGGCTGGTCGGCGGCGGCGCTGGCGGGCGAGGTCGGGTTCACGGTGCTCGCGGTGCCGGTGCTGCGCCCGCTCGGGCCCCGCCTGCTCACCGTCGCCGTCTGCGGGGTCGGCGCGGTCGAGGCGGCGCTGCTCGGGCTCGCCGTGGACGGGGCCGGGTTCGTGCGGATGCCGACCGGGGTGGAGACGGGGGCGCTGCTGTGGCAGGCGGTGCTGGCGACCGTCGTCGGGTTCGTCCTCTTCTACATGGGCGTCCAGCGCATCGGTATGGAGCGCGCCACGCTCTATACCGGTGCCATCCCCGTGGCGGCCGCACTGAGCGCGGCCGTGGTCGGGCAGGCGACCCTCGGACCGCCGCAGGCGGCCGGTGGCCTGCTCGTCGGAGCCGGGGCAGCGCTCGGGACCGGGTTGCTGACCCGCCGACGGGCGCCGGCCGGGTCAGCCGGTGGCGCTGCCGTCGAGGACGACGCGGGCGACGAGCGCGGGATCGTCGTTCATCGGCACGTGACCGCAGCCGGGCAGCCGCACCAGGCGCGCGCCGGGCACGGTCCGCTTGGCGCGGACGCCCTGGCGGCGGAGGAGCAGCCGGTCCCGGCTGCCCCAGGCGATGGTGACCGGCAGGGACGGGAGGTCGTCGCGGAAGAGGACGGCGCGGCCGGCGGCGAGGGTCTCGTGGAAGCCGGTGGCCTCGCGCAGCGCCAGCGTCTCGGCGACGGCCGCCTCGGGTGAACGGCGGCCGGGCCGGGCGTAGATGGTGCTGGTGAGCACGGTGCGGCCGGCCGGGGTCCGGGAGAGCCGGTTGATGAGGGGGACGGGCAGCGCCAGGGCCGAGGCGCGCATGGCGCGCAGCGTGGCGAAGGCGTACCGGCGCTCGCTCTCGGACCAGAACCCGGCGGGGGAGAGGGCGGTGACCGAGCGGACCGCCTTCTCGCGGCCCAGCTGGAGGGCGAGCAGTCCGCCGAGCGAGTTGCCCGCCACGTGCGGCCGCTCGGCGCCGACGGCCGCGCAGAAGGCGGCGAGCACGGGCGTCACGGTCGACAGGTCGTAGGCGCAGCCGGGCGGGAGGCCGTCGGAGGCGCCGAAGCCGGGCAGGTCGACGGCGATGACGTCGCGCTCGGCGGCCAGGACGTCGAGGACCGGTTCCCAGGCCTGCCAGTGGTGCCCGATTCCGTGGAGCAGGAGCAGCGGCTCGCCCGCTCCGCGGCGTTCGTACGCCAGAGACGTGGTGCGGCGGCCCCGGGGGGTCTCGAACTCGAACGCGATCCGTGCCGGCATGGAGGCTCCCTCGTACATCCTCTTAGACGTCCCGTCAGCAAGGATTACCGGTCGGTAGCCGCGAGTTCAAGAGCCCTGCGCGAAGTGCCGCCCCGGACGCGCCCCCGTCCGCCGCCCGCCCGCCACTCGTCCCGTCAACCACCCCGTCACCCACCCCCTTCGCCCCGCCCGCCGACCCGGCAGGCGGGGCTTCCGGCTTCGCGCGCCTCACGAAGGTGCGAACGTCCTGTGAACGATCAAGGTCAGAGGGTCACATTTCCGGACGTTCGGCAGAGGATTGGTCTTGACCAAGGGGGTGGCTCGCCTTATGGTCGCAGAGTTAGTGCAGGAACCTTTAATAAACAAGGGCGCGGAAACGCCGCGGGACACGGCGAATTGCGGAGGACAGGGTGGGGACCACGCAGCTGGAATCGGTCCAGGAACCGAAGTACCAGCACCTCAAGACGGTGATCGGCGAAGCTCTCGACTCCGACTTCGCGGTCGGCGAGATCCTGCCCAACGAGCGCGAGCTCGCGGCCCGCTTCGGCGTCGCCAGGGCCACGCTCCGCCAGGCCCTCGAACAGCTGGAGCTGGAAGGACGCCTCCAGCGCCGGCGCGGTGTCGGCACCACGGTCGCGCCCCCGCGCGTCGGTGTCGACGTCTCGACCACGCAGCAGGCGTGGCCCGGTGTCGGAGACGACGCCTGGCAGGCCCAGGACTCCGTCCTCGGCACGGCGCCCGCCGCCGTCGCCCGCCTCCTGGAGACCCCGGCCGGCGAGTCCGTGCACGTGGTGCGCCGGGTGCGGCTCGGCCAGGGGCAGGCCGTCGCCGCCGAGCTGCTGTACGTGCCCGCCGCCTCGGTCGCCGGGCTCACCTCCGACGACGCCCCCGACGGGACCGCCGGCGCCCGCGCCGTGCTGCGCGAGCTCCAGCACCTCGCCCTCGACGGCCAGGACCGCTCCGTGGAGCTGGGCTCCGCGCGCGCCGACGACGCCCGGGAGCTCGACCGTCTGCCCGGTTCGCCGGTGCTGGTCGTGACGACCCGTTACCTCTCCGGAGGCCGTACCGCGGCCGTCTCGGTCGCCACGTACCGCGCCGACACCTGCCGCCTCACCTTCGGCGACTCCGTCGACCTGGCGATGGCCTCCTGACCGGCGGCCGCACCACGAGCCTCGACACGAAGACCCGGCCTCCCGAGGCCGGGTCTTCGCGCGTTTCCCGAGGAAGCGCCTAGCGGCGGGCCGTCACGCTGCCCTCGACCGCGAACAGCTGCTCCTCGACGTGGTCGAGGGCCAGTCGCAGCGCGCCCGTGCCGACGGCGGCCTCGCCGAGCAGGGAGAGCACCACCCGCGGCGGGCGGAGGCAGAACCGCGCCAGTTCCTCGCGGAGCGGCTGGAGCACCCCGTCCAGGCCGGCCGCCCAGCCTCCGACGACGACGAGTTCGGGATCGAGCGCCAGGACGAGCGCGCCGACGTCGTGCACCAGCCGCTGGATGAAGCGCTCCACGGCGGCCTCGGCCCGCGCGTCGCCCTTCTTCGCCAGCGCGAAGACCTCCGCCACCGCCTGCTCGTCCAGCGGATGCAGCGGCTCGTCGGTCGTCGACAGGAGGTGCTCCGGCGTCACCCCGCGCCCCAGCAGGTGCAGCGCGCCGATCTCGCCGGCCGCCCCGCCGTAACCGCGGTGGAGCCGGCCGCCGATCATCGAACCGGCCCCGGGGCTCAGCCCGGCGAGGACGAAGACGATGTCGTCGGAGTCGGTCGCGGCGCCCTTCCAGTGCTCGGCGACGGCCGCCGCGTTGGCGTCGTTCTCCACGATCACCGGGCAGCGGAAGGAGCGGCGCAGCCGCTCGCCGAGCGCCAGGCCCGTCCAGCCGGGGAGCGCGGTGCCGAGCCTGACCGTGCCGTCGGCCTCCACGATGCCGGGGGTGCCGACGCCGACCGCCCGCAGGTTCGACCGGGGCACCCCGGCCCGGCGCAGGACGTCGGCGACGACCAGGCGTACCTTGTCGAGGCGCTCGTCCTCGGGCGCGGTCTCCGACACCTCGCGCGCGCCGGCGCCGATGATCCGGCCGTCCAGGCCGGAGAGGAGCGCGGCGACGCGGTGCGGACCGATCTCGATCCCGAGCAGATGGCCGGCCTCGGCCCGGAAGCGGAAGCGGCGGGCCGGGCGGCCCTGACGCCGGGCCTCGCCCTCCTCGGGCGCCACCTCGACGACCAGACCGCCTTCGATGAGGCCCTCGACGACGCCTTCGACGGTCGGCCGGGACAGACCGGTGATCCGGGTCAGGTCCGTGAGGGTGCGCGCGTCGGAGCCCCGCAGCGCATGGAGTACCACCGCGGAATTGATCCGCCGCAGCAGAGACGGATCCCCGCCGGTCAGCCGCCCCACCCTGTGTCCTCCCAGCTCGTGCCCGTCTCAGCCGGATGGTACTCAATGGTTCCGGAGGCGGCGACAGTCGCCCCCGGCCCGTGTCCGGGACGTGTCCACGCCGAGATCATCCGGGTGGTCCGGTGTGGTCCGGCCGTCGGTGACGGACGGTCCGCCGGGCGGGCGCGGAGGGGGAGGAGCCGCCGCTCCGGCTGCTCGCCGTCGGTCACCGGGGCGGATCCGCCGTAGGGGCGGCCGGCGGCAGGCCCGCGGCTTCCCTCAGGCGGGCGTACTCCGCGGCCATCGTCTCCGTCGTCCAGTGCGCGTTGAGACCGCTCGGATTGGGCAGCGCCCAGATCCGCGTCGCGCCGATGGTCCGCTCCTGCGGGCCGATCGCCGCCTTCGGTTCGCCGAAGGCCGTGCGGTACGCGGTGACGCCGACGACCGCCAGCCAGCGGGGCTCCAGCCGCCGTACCTTGCGGGTGAGGAGACGGCCGCCCTCGACGTACTCCTCGCGGCTCAGCTCGTCGGCGCGCGCGGTCGGCCGGGCGGCGACGTTGGTGATGCCGAGCCCGTACGCGAGCAACTCGTCCTGCTCGTCGGGGCGCAGCAGGCGCGGGGTGAAGCCGGCGAGGTGGAGGACCGGCCAGAAGCGGTTGCCCGGACGGGCGAAGTGATGACCGGTGGCGGCCGTCATCAGGCCCGGGTTGATGCCGCAGAAGAGAACGGCGAGGCCGCCCTCGGCCACGTCGGGGACGACGCGGTCGCGGGCGGCCTCCAGTTCCTCGCGGGTGAACCGGCGGGTCCGGGTCAGAGGATGGCCCCGGGGGTGTAGGCGGCGGCCTCCGGGTGCTGCTTGAGGAGCTCCTCGATCCGGGAGACCACGGTCGCGACCTGGTCGGCGGCGGCACCGGTGAAGGAGAGCTTGTCCGCCATCAGCTCGTCGAGCTGCGCGCGGTCCAGCGGGATGCGCTCGTCGGCGGCGAGCTTGTCGAGCAGCTCGTTGCGCTCGACGCCCTGCTCGCGCATGGCGAGGGCCGAGGCCACCGCGTTCTCCTTGATCGCCTCGTGGGCCAGCTCGCGGCCCACACCGGCGCGGACCGAGGCCATCAGGACCTTGGTGGTGGCGAGGAAGGGGAGGTAGCGGTCGAGCTCGCGGGCGACGACGGCCGGGAAGGCGCCGAACTCGTCGAGCACGGTCAGGAAGGTCTCCAGGAGGCCGTCCAGCGCGAAGAACGCGTCGGGCAGGGCCACGCGGCGGACCACGGAGCAGGACACGTCGCCCTCGTTCCACTGGTCGCCGGCGAGCTCGCCGGTCATCGAGGCGTAGCCGCGCAGGATGACCATGAGGCCGTTGACGCGCTCGCAGGAGCGGGTGTTCATCTTGTGCGGCATCGCGGAGGAGCCGACCTGGCCGGGCTTGAAGCCCTCGGTGACCAGCTCGTGGCCGGCCATCAGGCGGATCGTCTTGGCGATGGACGACGGCCCGGCGGCGAGCTGCACCAGCGCGGTGACCACGTCGTAGTCGAGCGAGCGCGGGTAGACCTGGCCGACCGAGGTGAAGGCGTGCGCGAAGCCGAGGTGGCCGGCGATCCGCTGCTCCAGCTCGGCGAGCTTGCCGGCGTCGCCGCCGAGCAGGTCGAGCATGTCCTGGGCGGTGCCGACCGGGCCCTTGATGCCGCGCAGCGGGTAGCGGCCGAGCAGCTCCTCCAGGCGGGTGAAGGCCACCAGCAGCTCGTCCGCGGTGGTCGCGAAGCGCTTGCCGAGGGTGGTGGCCTGCGCGGCGACGTTGTGCGAGCGGCCGGCCATGACCAGCTCGCCGTACTCGGCGGACAGCTTGCCGAGGCGGGCCAGGACGGCGACCGTACGGTCCCGGACCAGCTCCAGGGAGAGGCGGATCTGGAGCTGCTCGACGTTCTCCGTGAGGTCACGGGAGGTCATGCCCTTGTGCACGTGCTCGTGGCCGGCGAGGGCGTTGAACTCCTCGATGCGGGCCTTCACGTCGTGCCGGGTGACCTTCTCGCGCTCGGCGATGGAGCCGAGGTCGACCTGGTCGAGGACGCGCTCGTAGTCGGCGATCGCCGCGTCCGGCACCTCGATCCCGAGGTCCTTCTGGGCACGCAGCACGGCGAGCCACAGCTGGCGCTCCAGCTTCACCTTCTGCTCGGGGGACCAGAGGACGGCGAGCTCCGCGGAGGCGTAGCGGCCGGCCAGGACGTTGGGGATACGGGGCTTCACAGTCGCAGCAGTCACGTGTCCAGAGTTTACTGGTGATTTCTGCAGGCCAGCGCCGTCGTCCCGGCTGGAGCTTGCTACGAGACCCAGGTCACGTGCCCTCCGGTGCCCGTCACCGGGTCAGACCTCGGACCGGGTCTCGTACGGCAGCAGCTCGGGCCGCTTCGCCGGGCGGCCGTCGCCGGAGGAGCGCCCGGTGAGGCGGCGGCCGATCCACGGGCCGAGGTGCTCCTTCGCGAACCGGGCGTCCGCGGCGCGCCGCGTCGCCCAGCCAGGCCGCGCGGTGGCGGGCAGCGGCTCCCGCCAGTCGTGCTCGGGGGCGAGGCCCAGTGTCTGCCACACCGCCTCGGCCACCCGCCGGTGGCCGTCGGCGGTGAGGTGCAGCCGGTCCACGTCCCACATGCGGGGGTCGGCGAGGGCGGGAGCGGCGTACAGGTCGACGACGAGGGCGCCGTGCCGGGCGGCCAGCCCGTCGATGTGGTCGAAGAGCTCCTCCATCCGGGGGCGGAAGCGCTCCAGGACGGGACCGTTCCGGCCGGGGCTGCGCATCAGGACGAGCTGCCCGCAGGAAGGTGTGAGGTGTTCCACGGCCTCGGTCAGGAGGTCCTTCACGCGGACCATGTCGACCTTGGGCCGGAGGGTGTCGTTGAGCCCGCCGACGAGGGTGACGACATCGGCCTTCATCCCTGCGGCCAGGGCGACTTGCTCCTCGACGATCTGTCCGATGAGCTTTCCGCGGACCGCGAGGTTCGCGTACCGGAAGCCCGGCGCGCGCGCCGCGAGCCGGCCCGCGAGGACGTCCGCCCACCCCCGGTAGGAACCGTCGGGCCTCAGGTCCGACATACCCTCGGTGAAGCTGTCCCCGACGGCGACGAGACTGTTGTACGTGGCATTGATCTCCATGGCGGAGCCGATCATACCGTGCGGTATGCGCGGGTGCCGTGGAGAACCCGGGAGGGGAAACCCGATGAGCGACGCGCTCCTGAACGCCCTGGCCGAGGCGCTGGCCGGGCTGGCGACCGCGGTCGAGACCAGCGACGAGGACGACCTCGACCCCGACACGGCCGTGAGGTGGCTGGAGGAGACCGGACACGTCCTCGCCGGACTCGGCGCCGCCGACCGGCACGCCCTCGACGGGCTCTTCCGGGCGGCCGCGCTGCGGCAGCCCCCCGGCCCCCGGCGCGAGGAGCTGCTCCTGGTCTCCGGCGGTTTCGGACTGGACGAGGACCCCCACCTCGCGGCCGTCGACGCCGTCGCCGACCACGCCCGGCGGTACGCGGACACCGTCCGCGGCGCCGACCCGGCGACGCCCGTGCCGACCTGCCCCGGCTGGACGCTGGGCGACCTGACCCGCCACCTCGGCACCGTCCACGGCTGGGCCGAGCACCTGGTGACCACCCGCCCCGCCACCCGTGTCCGTGCCGGGGACCTCGCCCTCGACCCGCCGGACGCCCCCGCCGCGCACCCCGGCTGGCTCGCCGCCCGCGCCGAGGGCTTCACCGCGGCGGCCCGCGCGGCCGACCCCGGGGCACCGGTCTGGTCGCCGGGCGCGGAACCGTACGTGCGCCACTACCCGCGCCATGTCCTCGCCGAGACGGTCGTCCACCTCGCCGACGCCGAGATCGCGCTCACCGGCGCGGCGGGGCCGCTCGACCCGGGCACGGCCGCCGAAGCGCTCGACCACTACCTCGCCACCGCGCCGTACGTCCCCCGGATCGCCGAACCGCTCGCCCACCTCGGCCGCGACGGCGAGGTCCTGCGCCTGGACGCGCGGGACAGCGGCACCGTCTGGACGCTGGTGCTCGGCGGGGGCGGCTTCGCCTGGAGCCGGGGGAGCGGCGGCACCGGGCCGACGACGACCGTGACGGCGGACGCGGGCGAACTGCTCCTCCTGCTGCACCGCCGGTACGACGCCGACGACCCCCGTTTCGCCCTCACCGGCGACCGCGGCCTCCTCGCCGACTGGCTCGCGGCCGGCGCGCTCTGACGGGGAAGGGCCCCGGGAACCGAGTTCCCGGGGCCCTTCGTGCCGGACGGCGTCACGGCGTCACGGCGTCACGGCGCCGAGGGGCGCCCCACCAGTTCGCGCAGGACGTCCTCCATCGTCACCAGGCCGGCGAGCTTGCCGTCCTCGTCGAGGACGCCGGCCAGGTGGGTCCGGCCGCGGCGCATCGCCGTCAGCACGTCGTCCATCGGCGTCGCCGCCCGCACCCGGGCGATCGGCCGCAGCGCCGACACCGGGAACGGAAGGTCGCGCGGGGTGATGTCCAGGGCGTCCTTCACATGGAGGTAGCCCAGGATCCGCCGGTCGGAGTCCACCACCGGGAAGCGGGAGAAGCCCGACTCGGCGGAGAGCGCCTCCAGCTCCTCCGGGGTGGTGCCCACCCGTGCGTACCGCACCTTCTCCACCGGCATGACCACGTCCCGGACCGGGCGGCGGCCCAGCTCCAGGGCGTCGTGCAGCCGCTCCGTCGCGCGGTCGTCGAGCAGACCGGCGTCGCTCGCGTCGGTGACCATCCGGGCCAGCTCGTCGTCCGAGAACGTCGCCGACACCTCGTCCTTCGTCTCTACCCGCAACAGCTTCAGCAGCGCGTTCGCGAAGGCGTTGATCGTGAAGATCACCGGTCGCAGGGCGCGGGCCAGGGTGACGAGCGGCGGGCCGAGGATCAGCGCCGTCTTCGCCGGCTCGGCGAGCGCGATGTTCTTCGGGACCATCTCGCCGAGCAGCATGTGCAGGTACGTGGCCACGGTCAGCGCGATCACGAAGGAGATCGGGTGGACCAGGCCGTGCGGCACGCCGAGGGCGTCGAAGACCGGCTCCAGCAGGTGCGCGATGGCCGGCTCGGCCACGATGCCGAGCACCAGGGTGCACAGCGTGATGCCGAGCTGCGCGGCGGCGAGCAGCGCCGAGACGTGCTCCAGACCCCAGACGACGCTGCGGGCGCGCCGGTCGCCGGACTCGGCGAGCGGCTCGATCTGGCTGCGCCGGACCGAGATCAGGGCGAACTCGGCGCCGACGAAGAAGGCGTTCACGATCAGCGTGAGCAGACCGATCAGCAGCTGGATCGCGGTCATCGGTGGTCCTCCCCGGTCTCGTCCAGGTCCTCGGGAAGCGGCGCGTGCATCAGCACCCGCGCGGCGCGGCGCCCGGAGGCGTCGACCACGTCGAGGCGCCAGCCGCCCAGCTCCACGGTGTCGCCGACGGCCGGGATACGGCCCAGGTCGGTCGCGAGGACGCCGGCGAGCGTCTCGTACGGCCCGTCCGGCACCTTCAGGCCGATGCGCTCCAGCTGGTCGGTGCGGGCGGCTCCGTCGGCCGACCACAGGGCGCGGCCGTCCTCGTCCGCTCCGGCGCGCGCCAGGTCGGGGGTCTCGTGCGGGTCGTGCTCGTCGCGCACCTCGCCGACGACCTCCTCGACGATGTCCTCCAGCGTCGCGACGCCGGCGGTGCCGCCGTACTCGTCGATGACGACGGCCATCGTCTGCTTGCCGGACAGCCGGTCGAGCAGCTTGTCCACGGTCAGCGTCTCGGGCACGAGCAGCGGCTCGCGCGCGATGTCGCCGACGCGGCGCAGCCGCCGCTGCTCGGCCGGTATGGCCAGGACGTCCTTGATGTGGGCGATGCCCACGACCGTGTCGAGGTTGCCCCGGTAGACGGGGAAACGCGAGAGGCCGGTGGCCCGGGTGGCGTTCGCGACGTCCTCGGCGGTGGCCTGGACCTCCAGGGCGGTCACCTGGACGCGCGGGGTCATCACGTTCTCGGCGGTCAGCGCCGCGAGGTTCAGGGTGCGGACGAACAGCTCGGCCGTGTCCGCCTCCAGCGCGCCCTCCTTCGCCGAGTGGCGGGCGAGCGCCACGAGCTCCTGGGGGGAGCGGGCGGAGGCCAGCTCCTCGGCCGGCTCCATGCCGAGGCGGCGCAGGATCCGGTTGGCGGTGTTGTTGAGGTGGCTGATCAGCGGCTTGAACGCGGCGGTGAACACGCGCTGCGGGGTCGCCACGACCTTGGCGACCGCGAGGGGCGAGGAGATCGCCCAGTTCTTGGGGACCAGCTCGCCGACCACCATGAGGACCACGGTGGACAGCGCCGTGCCGAGGACCAGGGCGATCGAGGAGGCCACGGAGGCGGAGAAGCCGAGCGCCTCGACGGGGCCCTTGATCAGCGCGGCGATCGAGGGCTCGGAGAGCATGCCGACGACCAGGTTGGTGACGGTGATGCCCAGCTGGGCGCCGGAGAGCTGGAACGTGAGCGACTTGACGGCCTTGAGCGCGCCGGCCGCGCCGCGCTCGCCGCGCTGCACGGCGGCTTCGAGCTCGCCGCGTTCGACGGTGGTCAGCGAGAACTCCGCCGCCACGAACGCGCCGCACGCGAGCGAGAGCAGCAGCGCCACCAGGAGCAGAAGCACTTCGGTCATCGGTTCACCTCCGTCCCATGATCAGTCAGCGGGGCACGGAGTGCGCGATGTCGGGTACCGCGAAGTCGGCTACTGGGAGGCTCGCCCATGGGCGGACGTTCACACCTTTCGGTCGTCTCGGTCGGTCTCTTGCCCGTCCGAAGGAGATCCCATGGTAAAGGATCGGCAAAAGCGGTCGGCCGGTCGCCCCGTGGAGGGATCGATCACCCCGTGGAGGGGTCGGTCACCCCGTGAAGGGCTTCACCCAGCGGCGCCACCGCTCCTGCCGCTCGTACCCGGCCGCGCCCCACACGTGGTGCGCCCGCTCGTTCTCCTCCAGGACCATGGCGTCCGCGCGGCGCCCGCCCAGGGCGGCGAACCGTTCCTCCGCCGCCGTGAGCAGCGCCTTCGAGATACCGCGCCTGCGGTACGGGGGGAGCACCGCCAGCCGGTAGAGCGAGGCCCGCCAGCCGTCCCAGCCGGCGATCACCGAACCGGCGATCCGGTCGCCGTCCACGGCGAGGATCAGCGCCTCGGGGTCACGGTCGAGGAGGCGCCGCACCCCGTCGAGGTCGTCCGAGATGGAGGTGCCCTCGGCGGACTCCCGCCAGAAGGCGAGGACGGCCTCGGCGTCGGCGGGCACGGCGGCGCGGATCTGTATCCCGATCATGGCGGGATCCCATCACGCGGGTACGGGACCCGGCCAGCGCGTTCCGCACCGTGGACCGGGCCGCTCCGCCGCGGACCTCAGCCCGTGACGAAGCAGAACTCGTTGCCCTCCGGGTCCCGCATCACCTGGAAGGAGCCCTGCTCGTCGGTGACGGGCCCGCCGACCCGGACCGCGCCGAGCCCCGCCACCCCGTCGGCCGCCGCCTCCGGATCGTCCACCTCGACGTCGAGGTGGAGCCGGTTCTTCACGGCCTTGCCCTCGGGCACCCGCTGGAAGGCGATGCGGACGAATCCGGGCGGGTCCACGTACGACCAGTCCGGGCTCCGGTCGACGGGCTCCCCGCCGAGGAGCCCCGCCCAGAACCGGACCAGCGCGGCCGGATCACCGCAGTCGTAGACGAGCTCCTGTACGTGTGCGCGCATCCCCTCACTCTACGGAGAAGAGGGGAACGCCCTGCCGTCAGGCGCCCGCCGCGCGGGCGAACGCCTCCGCGTCCCACGTACCGCCGAGCGCCGGGGCCAGCCAGTCGCCCGCCGTCGCGCGGAAGACGGCCGGGTCCAGCGCGCCCGAGCCCTCCGGCACCGCGCCGAGCAGCGGCGCGCCGGCGGACTCCGGCAGGTCGGCCAGATTGCACAGCGCCGCGAGGTCCGGCTCCGCCGGCCAGCTGCCGACGACCACGCCGAGCTGCTCGATCCCGCGCGCCCGCAGCGCCTCGCCCGTCAGGGCGGCCGGGTTCAGCGTCCCGAGCCCCGCGGGCGTCACGACGAGGACGGGCGCGCCGAGCAGCCGCGCCACGTCGGCGAGCGTGCCCCCGTCGTCGTCGAAGCGGACGAGCAGGCCGCCCGCGCCCTCGACGAGCACCAGGTCGTGCTCCGCGGCGAGCGCCCGTGCCGCCTCCGCGACCCGCTCGGGTCCGACCTGGGGCATGCCCGCGCGCCGGGCGGCCGTGCCCGGGGCGAGCGGCTCCGGGTAGCGGGCCAGCTCGGCGGAGGTCTTCGCGCCCGAGAGCCGTACGACCTCGTCCGCGTCACCCCGCTCGTCGGGCGTGAGCCCGGTCTGCGCGGGCTTCAGGACCGCGACCGAACGTCCGGCGGCGGCCGCCGCGGCGGCGACGGCCGCCGTGACGACCGTCTTGCCGATCTCCGTCCCCGTCCCGCTGACGACGACGATGCCCATGCTGTTCCTCTCTGTCCGTCAGCCCGCGGCCGCGGCGGCGCGTACCGCCGCGCAGATCCGGGCCAGGTCGGCGTCCTCGGTCACGTACGGCGGCATCGTGTAGACGAGGTCCCGGAACGGGCGCAGCCACACGCCCTCCCGGACCGACGCCCGGGTCGCCGCCGCCATGTCGATCTCGTGGTCGAGCTGGACGACGCCGATCGCGCCGAGCACCCGCACGTCGCGGACGCCGGGGATGGACTCGGCGCCGGCGAGGCCCTCGCGCAGCCCGCTCTCGATCCGCTTGACCTCCAGCGCCCAGTCCTGCGAGAGGAGGAGGTCGATGGAGGCGCAGGCGACGGCCGAGGCCAGCGGGTTGCCCATGAACGTCGGCCCGTGCGCGAGCACGGGCACCTCGCCCTGGGAGATGCCGTCGGCCACGGCGGAGCTGCACAGGGTCGCCGCCATCGACAGGTAACCCCCCGTCAGGGCCTTGCCCAGGCACATCACATCGGGGGACACCCCGGCCTGGTCCGCCGCGAACAGCGTGCCCGTGCGGCCGAAGCCGGTCGCGATCTCGTCGAAGACGAGGAGCACGTCGTGCGCGTCGCACGCCTCGCGCAGCACCCGCAGATAGGCGGGGTCGTGGAAGCGCATGCCGCCGGCGCCCTGCACCACCGGCTCCACGATCACCGCGGCCAGTTCGTCCGCGTGCCGCGCGATCGTGGCGCGGAGGAGTTCCGCGTACGACTCCTCGTACGCCACCGGCGGCTCGTCCACGAAGACCTGCCGCTGGAGCACGCCCGACCACAGCTGGTGCATCCCGCCCTCGGGATCGCACACCGACATCGGCTGCCAGGTGTCGCCGTGGTAGCCGCCGCGCCAGGTCAGCAGCCGCTGCTTGCCGGGCCGGCCGAGCGAGCGCCAGTACTGGAGGCACATCTTGGCCGCGACCTCGACCGCGACGGAGCCGGAGTCGCTGAGGAAGACGTGCCGCAGCGGCTCGGGCGTGATCTCGACGAGCCGGGCCGCGAGCCGCACGGCGGGCTCGTGGGTGAGCCCGCCGAACATGACGTGGCTCATCCGGTCGAGCTGGCCGCGCGCCGCCTCGTTGAGCACCGGGTGGTTGTAGCCGTGCACGGCCGACCACCACGAGGACATGCCGTCGATCAGCTCGGAGTGTCCCTCCGCCGGCTCCGCGAGGCGCAGGCGCACCCCGGAGGCGGACTCGACCACCAGCGGCTCCGCACGGCCCGGCATGGGGCCGTACGGGTGCCACACGTGCGCCCGGTCCAGGGCGATGAGTTCGTCGTTGCGCATCGTCGCCCGTTACGCGTTCGGGGCGAGGTCCGTGCCGGCCCCGCGACGGCGCACCGCCACCAGGTCGGTCCGGGCGTCGGAGGCGGCGGCGGGCACCGCCGCCGGGGCCTCGGCGTGGCCGCCGCACGGACCGCAGC
>NZ_JBHTST010000084.1:0-35271 GCF_042794995.1 Streptomyces sp. NPDC056503 | reverse complement strand
GCCACAGCCTCCAGCGGGCGCAGGCGATCGCCGCGGACATGCCCATCGCCGACACCGAGCCCGTCGAACTCTGGCCCATCCTCCACGAATCCCCGGCGGGCGTGTAACCCGTCAAACGCCGGCGCCGCCGAGGAGCGAACTCTCGGACCGGTGCCGGGATGGACCGCCCCCTGCCGCGCGCCAGGGTGGAGAAGGAAGAAAGACACCTCTCCTGGCCTTTAGGAGAGGTGTCGGCGCCGGAATCGAGTGACCCACGGTCTGTGACCAGCACGGACGCGAAGATCGGCCAGAGGGGCCCGCAACCGGTGATACAACCCGTGGCGGAACCTACGGCGCAACTGGTGGCGCAACCGGATCGCGGCCTGTGGCAAGGGGGCGGGAGCGGGCCTTGTCAGGGAGGAAGGAAGACGCGGTGGGCGGCGGTACGTCACCGAGATGACGTACGGGCGGGGCCGGGCTCGTGCTCCTGATGCTCGATGACGTCCCCTCCGCAAAGCGGTCCGGGCACGGGCTCACGGAGTGACCCAAACACTGACCCTCACAGGTCACAGCGGTGCGGGGTGAGGCTTGGCAAGGCCGGTGGTGAGTGTGGTGGTGGGCGTGGTGAGTGCGGGCCTGCCCGTACTCACCACGGCTGGTCACGCGTCAGTTGAAGGCCTGTACCCCGACCGCGGGGACAGTGAAGGGAGTGCACCGGGTCTCGGTGAGGGTGCCGGAGTCGCCAAGGGCCGGGGCGGTCCAGGCGATGGTCCACGTGGCGGTCGCGGATCCCTTGTAGTCGGCGGCGAGCTCGTAGAGGTGGCCGCAGTCCGGCGACATCGTCTTGCCCCGGCGGGCGGTGTAGGGAGGGCCAGGGCCGGCTGCGGTGAGTGCCGGGTCTCGAAGGAAGCCGGTAGGAGTTCGACGTCTGGGGCGGGGCCTCTTTCTCGCTCGGGATTTCTGCGCCGGGGGCCTGCTGGCGTTGCGGGGGCGGCTGGGGTGGTCAGCTCGCCGCACGCAGCGGCAGACGGCGGCCGAAGACGGTGTCGAAGGAGTGAGCCTGGCGGGTGCTGACCAGGCGGTAGGCGCCGTCGTGCTGGCGTTCGGCGTGGCCGGTGTAGTGGAGGATCTCGACCGGGGTCAGAACACGCAGGTCCCCGAACACGTAGTAGAGCGGGGTCGGCCGGTTGGCGGCGATGAACTGCAGGCCGGCGTGGACGGCTTCGTCCGCGACGGCATAGCGGCCGGAGGTGCTGCTGGGCATGGAGTCCTTCGCGTCGATGGTGACGACCTCGCCGGCGCGGGCGGCGATCAGGTCGGGGAACCAACGCAGCGCCGAGGTGGTCCGGGCCAAGGCCTGCTGAATTGCGGGCGGGTAGGTGCCTTGCCCGCAGCGTTCGACCGTCCATCCCTGCGACGCGAGCGCGGCTGCGACGCGCTGCTCGTGTGCGTCGCCGACCGCCTTGCGTTGCTGCCACTGCGTCACCACGACGCCCCCTCCGACATGTTCGCCTGTAGGTGATACGAGCGTTCCCCTTCTTCGTACTACGCGCTCACCCTTATGATGCCCTTCATGGCGGCATACGAAGACCCACGTTTTCGTCCCACGCTCTGGCCGGGGACGCCGGTCCCCCTGCCGGAGATGACACCCATGCACAGGGTCCGGGCCGAGGGCGACTGGATCGTGTGGGCTGTCCCGGACTTTGACCGGGCCGTGGAAAAGGCGTCGCTGCCGGACGACTTCTACCTGCGCGAGCTGATGGAGGTGGATCCGGCAGACCTGGCTACCGTGGCCGGCTGGATGAACCGATACGGGCGCCTCGGCGGCAGCATCGACTCCGGCAGCTGGGACCACGACGAGTACAGCCGGCTGGAGGAGCTCGAGGAGCGGGAGCATCCCCGATACGGCCCCTGGTCCTTGCACGGCGACCTCGTACGCCACCACATCAGCGAGGCTCAGAGCGCCATCGCCACGTGGCTGGCATGCCGCCGCCCCGGCGGGCTGGACGAACTCGTCGAAACGGAAGTCACCGAACAGCACCTGGCCGACATCGCCGCCGAGAACGACCACGACGACAGCGGCTACCCCAAAACCCTCGACGAGCTGCGCTCCACCACCCTCAGCCTGCGACTGGACGCGCTCCAAAACGCCCTGCACTACAACCTCGCGACCTTCAGCGTCGGCCTGGGCAGCCTCACCGACCGCCGGCCCTCCATCCTCTCCGTCGCCTTCCTCCAGCTGTACAACCACCTCGCCGAGGACGCCACCATCCGCACCTGCGCGAACGAGACCTGCGGACGGGACTTCGTCCGCCAGCGTGGCCGCGCCGAGTACGGCCAAAACCGCACCAGTGGCATCAAGTACTGCGCCCGCGAATGCGCCCGCGCCCAAGCCCAGCGCGAGCACCGGCGCCGCAAAGCCGCCACGATCCGGCAGGCCCCGGCCCCTACGAAAACCCCACCGACCCTGCGAGCAAAGGAGCAGCTCGGGTGATTCACCTCCGTGAGCACCAGGTCGCCGCTGTCACCGCGATCCGCGCCTGGGTCGGCCGCCCCGAGCGCGTGCCCGTTCCCACCCGGGGCGCCCGCGGCACCCTCGTCTCCGCCACCGGATCGGGCAAGACCATCACCGCCGCGTGGGCAGCGCGAGACTGCTTCCCCCACAGTCGGATCCTCGTCACCGTCCCGACCCTGGACCTGCTCGTCCAGACCGCCCAGGCATGGCGCGCTGTGGGCCACCGGGCCCCCATGGTCGCGGTGTGCTCGCTGGAGAACGACCCGGTCCTCGGCGCACTGGGTGTGCGGACCACCACCAACGCCATCCAGCTCGCCCTGTGGGCCGGGACTGGCCCCGTGGTCGTGTTCGCCACCTACGCCTCCCTGGTGGACCGCGAGGACCTGGAGGACCCGACGGGCCGGGGGAAAGTTCGCGGGCCGCTGGAGGCCGCTCTGACGGGCGGGGAGCGCCTGTACGGCCAGCGCATGGACGGGTTCGACCTCGCCATCGTGGACGAGGCACACGGAACCGCCGGTGACCTCGGCCGGCCGTGGGCGGCGATCCACGACAACCAGCGGATCCCTGCCGACTTCCGGCTCTACCTCACCGCGACCCCGCGCATCCTCGCCGCTCCCCGGCCTCAGAAGGGCGAAGACGGCCAGGAGGTGGAGCTCGCGACCATGGCCGACGACCCGGACGGCACCTACGGCACGTGGCTCGCGGAGCTCGGGCTGAGCGAGGCGATCGAGCGGGAAATCCTCGCGGGCTTCGAGATAGACGTGCTGGAGATCCGCGACCCATCCCCCGTCCTCGGGGAGTCGGAGGACGCGCGGCGGGGCCGGCGCCTGGCGCTGCTGCAGACCGCGCTCCTGGAGCACGCCGCCGCCTGGAACCTGCGCACCGTCATGACCTTCCACCAGAAGGTCGAGGAGGCCGCAGCGTTCGCGGAGAAGCTGCCCGAGACCGCGGCCGAGCTGTACATGAACGACGCCTCCGACGCGGACCTGGCGGCCGCGAAGAAGCTGCCCGCGTCGTCGATCGAGGCCGAGTTCTACGAACTGGAGGCAGGCCGCCACGTCCCGCCGGACCGCGTGTGGTCGGCGTGGCTGTGCGGCGACCACCTCGTCGCCGAGCGGCGCGAGGTCCTGCGCCAGTTCGCCAACGGCATCGACGCCGCGGGCCGCCGGGTCCACCGCGCCCTCCTCGCCAGCGTGCGCGTGCTCGGGGAAGGCGTGGACATCACTGGCGAGCGGGGAGTCGAGGCGGTGTGCTTCGCCGACACCCGCGGCTCCCAGGTCGAGATCGTGCAGAACATCGGCCGCGCGCTGAGGCTCAACAGGGACGGCAGCACGAAGGTGGCCAGGATCATCGTGCCGGTGTTCCTGGAGCCGAACGAGGACCCCGAGGGGATGGTCGCCTCCGCCAGCTTCAAACCGCTCGTCGCCGTACTCCAGGGGCTGCGCAGCCACGACGAGCGCCTGGTCGAACAGCTCGCCTCCCGGGCGCTCACGAGCGGCAAGCGCAAGGTGCACCTACGGCGCGACGAGGACGGGCGGATCGTCGGGGCCGGCGGCGCGGACGGAGGCGAGGACCAGGAGGACGACGACACGCAGGCCGCCGCCGAAGCCGCCCTGCTGCACTTCTCCAGTCCGCGCGACGCCGCGACCATCGCCGCCTTCCTCCGGACGCGGGTGTACCGGCCGGAGTCGCTGGTGTGGCTGGAGGGCTACCAGGCCCTCATCCGGTGGCGGAAGGAGAACGAGATCACCGGCGTCTACGCCGTCCCGTACGACGTCGAGGTCGAGGTCGGCGTCACCAAGGACTTCCCCCTCGGACGCTGGGTGCACCAGCAGAGGAAGACGCTGCGGGCCGGCGAGCTCGGGGACCGGCGCAAGACGCTACTCGACGCCCCGGAGGCCGGGATGGTCTGGGAGCCGGGCGAGGAAGCGTGGGAGAACAAGCTAGCCGCACTGCGCTCGTACCGGCGGGCCACCGGACACCTCGCGCCCCGGCAGGACGCGGTGTGGGGCGAGGGCGAGGCAATGGTGCCCATCGGGCAGCACATGGCCAACCTCCGCCGAAAGGGCGGCCTGGGCAAGGACCCGGAACGGGCCACCGTACGCGCGGAGCAGCTGGCGGCGATCGACAAGGACTGGAACTGCCCGTGGCCGCTGAACTGGCAGCGCCACTACCGGGTCCTCGCCGACCTTGTCGACGCCGACGGCCAGCTGCCCTACATCGCGCCGGGCGTCGTCTTCGACGGTGATGACATCGGCACCTGGAGGTGGCGGCAGCAGGAACCGGGAACCTGGGCACAGCTGATGCCCGAGCAGCGGGACCGGCTGACCCAGCTGGGCGTCAAGCCCGCTGAGGCGTCGTCTCCCGCACCGGTCGCCAAGGGTGCGACGAAGGGCCAGGGCAAGGCGCAGCAGGCGTTCCAGCGCGGCCTGGCGGCCCTCGCCCAGTGGGTGGAACGGGAAGGCGCGGACCGGCCTGTCCCGCGCAGCCACGCTGAGGAGATCGTGGTCGACGGCAAGACGGAACCGGTGACCGTGAAGCTAGGCGTATGGGTCTCGAATACCAAATCGAGGCGCGACAGGCTCACGACGGAGCAGCGCGCCGAGCTCGCCGAGCTCGGTGTCGACTGGGCGGGCGCAGCACCAAAGCAAGCCGCCTCGGCTCCGACGGACAGCGGCCCGGCGCAAACCATGACGCCGGAGGTGCTGGCGCATGGGCAGCATGTGCCCCACGCCGATACGTTGCAGGACGGCACCTGCACCTGCGACCTCATCGAGCAGTACGGGCCGCCCTCCGAACGGGAGGACTCCTACTGAGACGACCGCTACGCGCTCCCCCACCGGACCCTGGGCCCGTACAGGCCCAGGGTCTCGTGCTGTCGGCGCAGTCGTACGGACCCCGTCACGGCCGCCCGGAGCGCGTCGCCCAGGTGGAGACGACATGCGGATAGCGGCACCGGCGGCCGGGCGTGTCCCGGTCCGCCAGGCCCCACTCGGGCCGTCTCCTCCCAAGCACGAAGTCACGAGTTGAGATTGTCAAGTGTTGGCATCCAGGTTGCTATAGATCGCAATCTGAGTACACAAGAGTTACGGGCCACAAACACAGTCCAGCCTGCGGTCTTTGATGGACAGAGTTTCCTATCGGGGTCATCAGTGTTCACATGTTTTCCGACTAGCCGAGCTGAGCGGGCGCCCGGCCGGGTGCGCGCTCCCGCAACCGGCGCCCGAACCGCCCACGCTGGGGCGCATAGTTGGTCCCGTGAACACCGAACTGACCGTGCTCAAGCGGGACAAGGCCGTGAGCCAGGGCGACACGATACGAATGCTGCTGGACGAGTCCAAGCGCTCCAGCCGCGCTGTCCCCATCCGGCGCGCGTTCGTCCAGGACACTCTCCCCGGCCCCCGCCTGGTCACGAAACCCGGCCCTCTCCGTCGCCTGCTGCGCAGCCCCGAGCGACTGGAGCTCTTCCTCCTGATCCACTGCGTCGCCGCACGGGGACCACTCCCGCGTGGTCGCGTCGACGGCGACTGGGGGGTGACTCGCCGGTCCGAGACATGGGGTCGCGCCGCAGGGATCTCGTTCGCCACCGACGGCACGGCGAGCGCCGCAGTCTCCCGGCACCTGGCCAAGCTGAAGGAACTGAAACTGATCAGCACGGCGCCGGACGGCCGGATGACCCGCATCACCAAGCTGCACGAGGACGGCTCCGGGGACCCGTACACGCTGCCGTCGGGCAACTGGGAGGGCTCCCGCAAGGACATCTACTTCAAGGTGCCCTTCGCGTACTGGGAGCAGGAGTACTACAAGTCGCTGACGATGCCAGCGAAGGCGATGCTGTTCATCTTCATGAGCCAGCGCAAGCCCTCCTTCGTCCTGCACAAGGACAAGCAGTTCGCGTCCTGGTACGGGATCTCCCTGGCGACCGTCGGGCGCGGCATCACGGAGCTGAAGGCAAAGGGGCTGCTGCACGAGTTCCTCACTGAGCAGTACCTGGACGGCTCCTCCATCTTCGGCCAGAGCACGGGTGTGCGCTGGGCGCTCGCCGCGCCGTTCGACCTGAACGTCAACAAGACGGAGCGCGAGGCGGCAGAGGCCTCTTGGACTCTTGAGGGCGTCGCCCGTACCGCGCTGCGGATCGGTTCCCGTGTTCCCGCGCTCTCGGGGGTCGCGATCCCGCGATGAGCACCGCTGGGGCGCACGGCCCCGGCCCCACGACTCCCGGCCCGGCACACCTGGGTCGGGCGCGGCGCAGGCCGCCGCCCCGCAAACGGGCGACGGCCCCCTGTTGGAGCAGGGAGCCGCCCAGTGAAGAAACTGACAGTCACTCCCCAAGGAGGCACCATCAGCATGTCTAATGAGACTAAGGGCACTGACCAGCTGGCGTCGACCCGCCATCGCAAGGGCAGCGGCAAGCTGCGCCACATCTGGTCCGAGATCCCGACCCGGCTGCAGCAGTTGCTGGACGGCGTCCGCCATCGTCGCCTGCGCGCCCTCGCCCGTACGGCGGGCTACGGCGTCCTCCGTGGCGCCGCCAGCACCGTGGGTGCGAGCGGGACCGCGTGGATCATCTGGTGGATCCAGCAGCGCTGACCCGGCACACCCGCTGATCCCACGTCCGTCGATCTGGTGGTCCCAGTCTCCCCGGCCGGGGCCATCAGCGGAGCACACGTCGGTCGGTGGCGGCACGGAAAGAAGCCCTAACGCAGATTCCAAGGCTTCTTCCTGCCCGGCCCACCGTCGTAGGGTCAGCCGAAGCCAAGCCGGCCGGCGACCGACCCACGCCCAGGTCGGGTCTCGCCGACATGCAGTCTGCCCTGGCATCCCACGCAGGCCGTATAGCTGGTGCTCCGTTGACGGCGCCAGACCCCATGTTCTGCGACCCGAAGATCTTCCGAGGATCGTCACCGTCTTGCGGTTGCTGTAGCTGATTCGGCACCGACTGTCAGAGGGGCGGTCTAGGCTGCGGCCATCGCTGCCTGCGAGGGGGAGGGCCTTGGTAGAGCTTGATCCGCAGCGCTTTTTCAGTAGCCAGCAACGTCAGGTCTTGTACTCGCTCGCCGAGGGATGTTGCGAGCTTTGTGGCAAAGAGCTGGTTTCCGGCTGGAACGCCGACCACCGCATCCCTTGGATCGCCGGTGGTCCGACGACCGTCGAGAACGGACAGGCCCTGTGCGCAGGGTGCAACAACAAGAAGGGGCGGGAGATGCAGTTCCAGGACAGGTTCAAGCCGCGACCGTTTCAGGCGGATGTGGTCACCCAAGTCATCGATGGCATCGAGTCGGGCCGCGACCGGACGGTTGTCCTTGCCTCGCCAGGTTCGGGAAAGACACTGGCGTACTTGTCACTGGCCACTCGTCTGTTCCGTGAGGGCCGCATCGACCACATCGCGGTGTTCGTGCCTCGCGTCACGCTGGCGCAGCAGTGTGAGATCGGGTGGCAGCATCTCACTCCCGACAAGCGATCAGAAGGTCTGTGCAAGCTGTTCGAGACGCCGCGGTTCGGCAAGATCTGGCACCGCACGAATGAGGTCCCGCTCACAGAGGGGAAGGGCACCGGCTTCGTTGCTACCTATAGTGCTCTTGCCACCAGCGAGTCGATCTTCCTGGAGTGGGCTACTAAACACCAGGGCCGCTTCTTGCTGATCGCTGACGAGGCCCAGTTCTGCGGAGACTCCAAGGACAACGACGGCGGCGGTACACGTGCCGGCACCCTGATCCAAAAGCTCCACGGTTTCGCGCTGCATACTCTGCTTCTGACCGGCACGCCGTACCGTGCGGACAACGCTCCTCTGGTGCTGGCCGACTACGCCGAGCCGCGGCCTGACGACCCCAGAGGTCTCAGGCCCCTGGTCAAGCACGCCGAGGCCACGTACGCCGACGGCATTGCGGAAAACTACCTGCGTACCTTCGAGATGCACCTGACTGAGGCGCGTGTGTCGCGTCGCACCCTGGGCGATCCCGCAGACCGCAACAGCGGCGACACGCTCCTCACGTACAACCTGTCGGACGATGGGGACGGCCTGGCCGAGGTCTTGCGTGATCCCAAGACCTGGGAGCCGTTGGTGGAGCAGGTCGTCGACAAGGTTCGTGACAAGCAGCGGTTCAATCCCGAATACCGCGGGCTGATCTCCTGCATGGGGCAGAGCGAAGCCAGGAAGGTCCAGAAGTACCTGCAAAGCCGCCATCCGGGTCTGCGTGTCGGAATCGCCGTCTCCTCCGACACGGAGGCGCCTCGGGCCTTGGCGGAGTTCCGCTCCCTGCCGATGGACATCCTCGTGACCGTGCGGATGGCGTTCATCGGCTACGACTGCCCCCAGATCAGCGTTGTCGGAATCCTGACTCACTACCGCGACACCGGACATCTCATGCAGCTGGTCGGGCGAGGGCTGCGGGTCTGGAGCGGGATGGCTCCCCGGGAGCAGTCGTGTCTGATCATCGCTCCGGATGACCCGAAGATGAAGGACTTCCTCGAGCACCTGCGCGGTCAGCGGGAGGAAGGTCTGCGCCGCGTCAAGGAACGTGAGGCCGCTGAGGAGTCGACTGGCACCGCCGAGGAAGGCCAGCTCGCGCTGACCTTCGTGGAATCGGCTGTAGCCACAACCACCCGTGCCGCGAGCAACGACACCGATGTCGAATCTGACGAGCTGATGCTCATCGAGTCGATCAAGGTGGAGGTGGACTCTGCTGAGGACGCGACCAAGCTCGCAAGATTCCTGGATCTGTACGGTATCCGGGCGAAAAGGGCGCAGGACGTACCGGGTCCGCGAGGTGACTCGGACCATGAGGTCTTCGTCGAGATGCCTCAGCCTCCGCGTACCGACAAGGAGATCATGGAGGACCTCAGGAGCAGGACCACGACCGCCATCACCCGGTATCTTCACGCCTGCGGCGTGGCGCCCGGATCCGCCGGCTACCAGGACGCTGTCCAAAAGGCCACGTTCAGAGTGAACGAAGTCGCTGGCTACACCACGAAGACGGCCAACACCGTCGATCGCGCCGAGAAGCGGCTGAAGGCCGCACTAGCCCTGAAATAGGAGGGCCGTATGAGCGTACGCATAGAGTCGAACTCGCAGCTCACCCCAGAACAGGAGCGTGTCTACCGGCTCCGCAACGCTGCGGAGCGCGATGGCGGAACGCCCGGCGGCTTCCTTGAGCTGCTTGCCGCCGTCGTGGCTGACGGCACGTGGCGCCAGATTCCCTCTGGGATCAACTCCTCTGCCCCGTTCTCCTCCTTCGCGGATTTCATCGAGGCCAAGCCGCCGTTCGGCCTTGGTCAGCGGGTACAGGACGTCCACGTGCTACTGCAGATGCGCCATCCGCACGAAACGGTCACTGAGATCCGGACGAAGATGGACGCCATGCGTGCCGAGGTGCGCCGGCTTCTGGCAGAAGACGGCATCACCAGCTACTCCGAGCAGCAGCGAGAACGGGACATCCAAGCTTGGACGGCCCTTGACAAGGCTGGTAGTTGGTGGCTGGCCTTCTTCGTGGCCTGCCAGGTACATCCAGCGAATGCTGGAACGGTGGAAGCGCCGAGGCACGGAGGCATGCCCAAGATCTCCGCTGCCGAGTTCGCCCGGCGCGCAGGTACGTCTCCTGAACGCATCCTGCGCTACTACAAGGCGTGGGAAGCAGCACACGGGGCGGGCGCCGTAATGGTGAGCGCGACTCACTTGTATCCCGGTCATGAACCCATGGAGCTTCCTCCGGCCGAGGACTGGACGCTGTACTACACGAGCCGCCGCAGTGCCTCCTCCGACCGGGGCGCCCTCATCAGCGCGGCCGCTGAAGCAGAGGGGATCCGGCCGACCAAGGCACTAGAAGTCGCAGAGAATCCCACTGCGCTGCGTGCGGCGATCATGGCCGACCCCAAGACGGCAGAGGCCGCTCGCAATGCGCTCAAAGCCCTCACCGCTGAGGAACGCCGCGAAGAACACCTTTTCTATGTCCGGCAAGCGGCTGAAGAAGGGAAGGCTCAGGCCCCTTCCGGGCAGGTGATCGAACTGCCGGAGCAGATAAGGAACGAAGTCACCGCGCACTTGGCGGAGGTTACCGACGACACAGCTGACCCGGAAGCGGTGTCCCACACCTACGAAGCAGTGCAAGAGCTGGTGGCCAAGGTCGTCGAAGCGGATCCGCAACTGCGTGTGAGCGAGCAACGGGTGCGGTTCCAGAGAGCGCTCAAGGCAACCCGCAAAAACATCTCATCCATCGACCCCACGGACTTGCCAGCCGTTGTCGACGACGACCTACGCCAGGAGATCACCTCCTTGCAAGAACTCGTCAACGCCCTCGTGGCAAGCATCACCAGCCGCAGGTAGGCATAGCCTGACCTACCAGGCGCCATGGGTTAACCGGGCTCTGCGTCGGCGTCAGCCGACGACGGCCTGGCCACTGCCCTCCGTGTCGCTGAAGAGCACGACCACATACACCGGGCCCCGGGGATGTCTTCACTCCCCGGGCCTGCGATCTGTCCGGGCATGGGTCAGATGTACCCGGCTACCTTGATGCTGAGCCAGTTGCCGGCTCGTTCGCGGGCCTCACCACTTCCTGCTCCACACGCGTGGTGAATGTGCTCCGATCCCCTATCAGCCTCGCCTATCAACAGGCCTATTCACCTGGGAAAACAGGTCCGAGACCTATCAGGGACGTGGACGGACTCACCATGGTGAGAGCCACTTACCAAAGGCAGTCGTACGACGCGTGCAGGCGACCCGTGTGTACGGGCGGAGCGGGAAAGATGGGCGGCCCGGTGGTACTGCCCCCAGAGCGCTCTGGGCACCGGGCCTGGCCCGCGCACGCCATATCGGCACGGGCTGCGCCCGACCCTACCCGGACAGGGTGGGGCCGGTGCCGGGATCAGCGGGGCCCAGGTGGCGGGTCATTTCACGAGGCCGGTGAAGGCGGCGGTGACGGCAGCCGCGAGGGTGAGCACCGCCGTGAAAACGATGACGGCGCGGGTGAGGGCGGTGGGGTAGGTGGCGCCGTCCAGCCGAGCGAGCTTACCCGCGCCGACGGCGGCGAGCAGCGCGATCACGAGGACAAGCACGGTGGTGAGGAGAATGAGGGCGAGGTTCACGGCAGGCTCCCGGTAGGGGTGATGGAGGTGCTGGCGTGACCGAAGATCGCGGAAACAGTGTTCGCCGTGGTTCAGGCCGGACGATGATGAACACCGTCGAACACTGCGGGGTCTGGGGAGCAAGCAGGTGAACGAGGAACAGGGACTGGTCGGGGAAGCGGCTCTCACCGAGCTGCGCCGGAGACTCCGCGGGGAGCTGGCCAGAGGCCGGTGGACCAAGACCTTGCTCGCCAGCCGCGCCAGGGTGGGGCGTACGACGGTGTCGGAAGCGTTCCGCGAGAACGGGCCGGTGCCGTCGGAAGCGACGGTGGCAGCTCTCGCCGATGCCCTACGCCTTCCGCGCGAAGAACTGCTGGGGCTGCGCCACCGCGCCACAAGGACGAGCCCTGAGGCAAGTAATCCGCAAGAGCGGAACGTGGAGGACGTCCCCAAGTTGGGCCGCCCGATCGGTGAGTGGGATCCGCATGCTCTGGAAGTGCACCCGGCAGGCCCCACCGTGATGTCGAACGGGAGCGTGGGCGGGCCCGGCGCGCGGGTGCTTTCCCGGTACGTACGGCGGGAACACGATCGCCTCCTGGACGAGGCAGTGCAGGAGGCGGCCTCAGGCTGTAGCAGGATAGTGGTCCTGGTGGGGTCGTCCTCGACGGGCAAGACACGGGCCTGCTGGGAGGCGGTCCAGCCGCTCGCCGCCGAGGGCTGGTACCTGTGGCACCCATTCGACCCAACCCGGGCCGAAGCAGCACTGGAAGACCTGCACCAGGTAGGGCCGCAGACGGTGGTGTGGCTGAACGAGGCCCAGCACTACCTCGGCGACCGCGAACACGGCGAACGGATCGCCGCTGCCCTCCACCATCTCCTCACCTCTCCCGAACGCGGGCCCGTCCTCGTCATGGGAACCTTGTGGCCCGAGTACGCCCAGCAATACCGGGCCATACCCACCCCCGGAGAGCCGGACCCGCACAGCCGGGCCCGGGAGCTCCTCGCCGCGAGCACCCTGGCCGTCCCGGAGTTCTTCGACGCCCAGGCCCTGGCCACAGCGGCCGAGCTCGCCAAGAGTGGCGATGTTCTGTTGGCCGACACCCTTACCCGTGCCGGCGTAGACGGGCGGGTGGCCCAGGACCTGGCAGGCGCTCCGGTCCTCCTCGACCGTCTCCGTGATGCCAGTGCGCCGGCCCGGGCGCTGCTGGAGGCGGCCATGGACGCCCGCCGTCTCGGCGTCGGCCTCCACCTCCCCCAGGTGTTTTTGACCGACGCCGCCGTCGACTACCTCACCGACCTAGAACATGACCAGCTACCTGACCACTGGGCACCCCTGGCCTATGACGAACTCGCCGCCACCGTCCACGGCAAACAAGCCCCCCTGCGCCGTACTCACCCCCGCCCCCCACGACGTCCTCCCACCCTCATGACTGGCGCCAACTCTGAGGCTTCGAAACCTGCGGGGCCGCTGTTCCTGCTCGCCGACTATCTCGAGCAACACGGCCGTGACACCCGCCGCCGTCTCTGCCCACCTGCGTCTTTCTGGCACGCCGCCTACACCCATCTCACCGACCCCAGCGACCTCAATAGCCTCACCGAAGCAGCAAATGACCGGCACCGCCTGCAGTGGGCTGCCCACCTCCGCAACCGCGCCGTCAACCACAACAGCACCACCGCTCTGGATCGCATGGGGGAGCTGGGAGAGAAGGCTGGGGACCGGCAACCCGCCGAGACTGTTGCCTGGGAGGCCGCCCGCGGCAACGCTGGCCTCGCCTACCGCGTGGCCGAGCTCCGGGAGAAGTTTGGGAACCGCAAAGGAGCTGAAGTCCAGGGCCAGCACGCTGACGAGCGCGTCAACCCTGGTGCCGTGCGCCGCTTGGTCGAGCAACGAGAAGGGGTCGGTGACCGGCAAGGGGCTGAAGCCCTGGCCCGGCGCGCTGCGGATCACGGCCACACCGACCTACTGCGTCAGTTGGCTCTGGCGCGAGAGGAAGCCGGAGAGCATACGGAGGCCGAGAGCCTGGCTCGGCAAGCCGCTGGCTACGGCGACACTCACACCCTTTACCTCTTGGCCGAGCTTCGAAAGGAGGCTGGGAGCAGGAACGGGGCCGAGGACATAGCTCGGCAGGCGGCCAGCCACGGCAACACCCGCGCTCTCTACCTCTTGATCGGGCTGCGGGAAGACGATGGGGACAGGGAAGGAGCCGAGGAGCTCGCTCGGCAAGCCGTCCACAAGGGCAAACCCGGTGGCCTATACCTGTTGGCTGGGCTGCGTGAGGAGTCTGGGGATAAGGCAGGGGCTGAAGCCCTGGCCCGGGAAGCCGCAGGTCTCGGGCACAACGGGACCTTGCGCCAGTTGGCGGTAATGCGAGAACAGTCCGGGGATAAGACAGGGGCTGAGACCCTAGCCCTGGAGGCCGCCGACCACGGTCACCTCGGTGCTCTGTGCCAGCTGGCTCTGATACGGGAACAGACCGGGGATAGGAAGGGCGCTGAGAAACCGGCCCGGCAGGTCGCAAACTATGGCAGCAAGACCGCCTTGCAGAGACTGCTCCACGCTCTGTGGCCAAATGGCCTCGACCCCGACGGTACGCCGACCCTGCCGTGGAAGCCGTAGTCGACACCCTGGTGAGCCAGAAGGTGTGGAGCGGCGCCGGCGCCGAACGTAATGCTGCTGAGGCGGGTGCCCACCCCGCGAGCCGCACTTTGCACACGCGATCCGCAAGGGCCGGAATCGTCGCCTTGATACAGCATCTGCGTACGTAGGAACGGATATCCCAAGAGTCGTACACCTTGTGGGCCCGCACACGGTCCAACTGCTTCCGCGGCTTGCCAAGCCCGACTCGGGGCATCCTGATCATCTCCAGGACCGGCTCGAACTGTGGGAAGCCATACCCCGCAGTCCAACGGTGATCACCCCAGACAGCAATTTCTGTCTCTGCTCGACCGTGAGATGGATCTTGCTAGCCAGTCCGCTGACTGTACGATGCGCCGTTAGGTTGGGTACATGGATAATGTTGACCTCTCGGCCCTCCCTGCCGAGATTGCGGACCCTGCCGATATCCAGGCGCTCCAAGCGATCGAGGCGCAGACCGGTCGCAGTGCGGTCGAGATGATCCGTGAGGCCATCCACAAGGCGACCCTAGCCAACCGAGTCTGGGGCTCGGACGATCCGTTCTTCCAGGCCCCGACCGCCTCCCCCACACCTTCCCAGCCCGCCTCCTCCGACGCCAGGTCGGAATCCTCCTGGCATGTCACGCTGCCTGAGTCTGGAAGAGAATTGGCAGCAGCGAAGCTACAGCATGCGACACCGGAGCTGTCGATGCAGGAGGACCTGATGCGTGAGGCCCTGCATGTCGCCCTTCGTCGCCGGATCGACCCTGCGGCGCTGCACAAGGTCACGTCCAAGCGTAAGTGGGGTGACAGCTTCCTGCTGCACATGCTGACAAGCATGCCCACGTCGCTCGCTGCGACTTCAGAGGAGCTGCTCTTGGTCGTGGACCGCTCGGCACTACCTGATGAGGACGCCACAGCTCTCGACACCCTCGTCGGCGCCGGCATGGTGACCGAAGTGGAAAGTGGCGGCGAGTGAAACAGCTGGGGGGCTGGCAGGTTCTAATGGCCGACACCTCGGGACTGCTTGCTGCTTTCGACCAGACTGACCCGCTGTACGAGAAGGCGGCCTGGGCGCTGAACCGGGCCGGCCTGGTGGTGATGTCCCCGCTGGTCCTGGCTGAGCTCGACCATCTCAGCCGCAGTAAGCACCCGCGGATCCTCCATCACGACGCTGTGAGGATGATGTTGGACCTTCAGAAGCGTCTCGTTGATGAACGTCTCGTGATCCCGGCGATCGAGGCCGTGACGCTGGAGCGGGCGCAGCTGCTGCGTCAGGCAAACGCCGGACTCGACCTGGACCTTGCGGACGCGACGACGGTCGTCCTGGCGTGGGAGTGGAGCACGTACGACGTGCTGACCCTCGACCAGAACGACTTCCGTGCCCTGCGGCTGCCCAACGCTGGCTACTTTCGTGTCCTTCCTGCCGACTTGTAGACGGCGCAGGACCAGTCCGGCTGAACGTGAGTGGCCGTACGCCTCTGTCCTCACTTGATGGGGGCGATTGGCGGTGGTCGCACCGGTGCGGTGCGAGACCCCGGGTGCAGAGCACTGGCGCACGCGAGTGCCAGACATCGTCGAGCGGTGCGGCGGCGCACCGGGTGTTGTGGCGCACCATCGCGGTTCGCAGCACGGTGGAGTTCACCGTCGTCCGGCGCACCGGAGTGAGCCCCTCGGTGGAGCCCATCAAGTGGAGTCCATCCGATGTTCTACATCCGGTGGCGATGCGCAACATCGGGTGGCCTCCACTCAGCGGACGGTGCTCGGCATCGTCACCACAGCCAGGCGTTGGAGTGCCACACCCGGGACAGGGCGCGGGCATCGCGGCGCGCGGCCGCGTTGCCGAGCCGGCTCTGCCGGGCGCGCGGCCGCGTTGCCGAGCCGGCTCTGCCGGGCGCGAGGCCGGCGCGAGTTCCTCGCGGCGAGACGACGTTTGGCGGCTTCCTGGAGTCGCTTCCGCTGATCGCGCAGCTCCTCCTTCTTCGCCGCCTTCGACTTCGGCTTCCGGGGCCGCTTCCAGATCGGCTGCCACCCCACGGGCTCGTCGACGTCGGGCTCCTGGGCCTCGTCAAGCGCGGCGGCCATCTGCTCGCGGGCGGCACGGGCACGGGCGAGGGCTTCGCCGGGGTTGGGCTGTTCCTCCGGGGTGCTCACGTGACTCCTCCTGTGGTTCGGCCCGGTGTGTGCTGGGTTCCGGGCTGCTGGGTGTGCTGCGGCGGGGCTGCCGCCGGGGCGGGCTGCGGGCGCGGGCCGTGGGCGGCTTCGCGCGCCCGCCGGCTGTCCTGGAGCGTGGCGGTCACCCTCGCGGCGGCGGCTTCGAGGGTCTGGCGGGTCCGATCCACCGCGTCGATGTCGACGCCGGTCTCCGGCTCCAGGAGGCGGCCGTCCTTCCGGCCGTCGCGGAAGGGCCGTGGGTGCGACCTCGAGGCGGCGGGCACCGCGACGGCGTACGGGCGGGGACGCGAGCCCAGGCGCTCTGCTCGCCGCGCGGCGCGAACCCGGGCGGCCAGGGCACCGGCGGCAAGGAGGGCCCGTTCATACGGGGCCGCCGCGCGGCTGCGGGTCAGCGGGCGCAGCACAGCCTGATCCTCGATGTCGCGCGGGTACAGGGCGCGCAGGTCGGCGGTCATCCTCCGGCCGCGCCCGACGGGGCGGGTGTAGTCGTCGACGGCCGCCTGCACGATCCGCTCGTCCAGGCCGGGTTCGTGGGGTCGGCCGCGTAGGGCGTAGGTGAGGTGGCGGCGGGCTTCGGCGAGCAGGTGGTGGCGCGCGAACGCGCCGCGCATCACGTAGACCACGGCGACGGTGTCCACGGCCGCCAGGACGACATCGACGACCGGTCGCACCCGCGCCCGCACCGCCGCGGCCGCCGCCCTCGCCCGCTCGGCAAGCCGGTAGACGGTGCAGGCGCCGAACGCCCGGATCGCCGATTCCCGCCATCGCGTCCGCAGCTCGGTCAGCGACAGCAGCTCCGTACGCTTGGGCGGGCGGGTCTGATCGGCGGCCTGGCACGCCAGCGCGTAGCCGGCCTTCTCCCCCGGCGGGTGCCCCTGGCGTTCTTCGTACTTGGCGGTGAGGACGGGCAGCGCGTCCTCGATCTGCTGGCGGCGGGTCGACTGCCAGCCGATCAGCCGCTGGTCGATCCCGGCGATCTCCATGACAGGCCGGCGGCCCGGGGTCACCTCGCGCGGCTCCCACGCCCACCCGAGCCGAGCCGTCACCTCCTCCATGAAGTGGAGGGTGTAGAGGGTGTCGGCCGCCACGATGTTGGCCATCAGCGAGTCCGCCGACAGGTTGCCCCACTCCCCGTCGTGCGGCCGCCGGGCCCTGATCGAGACGACCGCGTGATCGTGGAGCAGCGGCTTCGACTTGGCAGCGCGGGACTCGTAGTGCCGGAAGACCGCGACGACCAGCCCGTCCTTCACGGGCCGGCGGTGTTTGCCGCCGCTCCCCCACCGGATCTGCGCGACCGACTTCTCCAGCCACGCCAGCGTCCTGTCCCGGGCGACGTCCTGGCACGACTCCAGCACGAGACGGGTCTCGTCGTCGGTGAGCGCCCACGCGATGTGGGCCGTCGACGGGGCCCGGAAGACCAGGTCCATCGCCAGCCAGGGGGTGCGCTGCTTCGCCTTCTCCGTCTTCGGCGAGGCGTTGTGCTCGATGGGCCTGCCCAGCACGGTCGCCCGCCGGGCACGGGCCGGGCTCTTGCCCTGTGCCAGGAGCTCGCGCTCGATCCGGTCGGCGTCCGGGTGCCGGCCCTCCCCCAGGAGCAGCTCGGCCTGCCGCTCGCTCACCACGTCCCCGACCCTCAGGCCGAGCGCGGCCAGGCCCCGGCCCTTCCACACGCCGGGCGGGACACCGGCTTCGTCCTGGGCGGCGCGCAGCGGCGTCCCCGCCCGGCGGTAGCCGTCGCCGGCCATCACGCCACGGAACAGGTAACGCACCCCGGCCCCCGGGCGCACAGGCGACATGCTGATCATCGGCCCATGGAACCCGGGTGCTGACCTGGGGAAAAGCGTGATCCGGGGTCGGTCCCGCCGGGCGGGAGGGCATCACCAGATCTTTACCGGGGCGCCCGCCAGGCGGGCCGCCGGGCCAGCCCGCGACGGTAAGCCGCCAGTGTGTGCACTCTCCCGCGCATGGAAATCACCCGAGCCGGAATCGCCTGTCCCATCTGCCCCGCGATCACCGAGGAGCTGGTGTACCTGGTCCTCAGCGCCCAGTCGCCCTTCCCTCAACGAGAGCACGTCAAGGACCGCTGGTGCCCCGCCGGCTGCCACCAGCTTCACCCCGACCGCTGGAGGAAGGAGATGCCGCCGCTCCCCGACGGCGACGACGCCTGACGACGCCGTGCGAATACTGCGCCACGACCCCGCGATCCCCGACAAGCGACAACAAGCGACTCCGGTCCACCAGCAGAGAGCTACGTAGCGCTCCCCCCGCTCAGCGGCGGGAGCCGCCCCGACCCGTACCACGTCACCGACTCCCTCACCCCCGAGTGGGGCCCCGCCTCCGGCCACCGGCCGGGGGCTTCGTGCTTCCTGGAGGAGACCGTGCCGACGTACGAAGCCCTACCCCGCTTCACCACCGACCTGGACCGCCTCCCCCCGCCCAGCGCCGCCGCTTCCGCCAAGCCGTCACCGCCTTCGTCGACGACCTACGCGCCGGGCCCGGACGCTTCCGTGCCAGCCTCCGCGTGAAGGGCGTCCGCAGCATGCCCGGTGTCTTCGAGCTGACTTGGGCGCCGGACGGGCGCGCGGCGTGGTCGTACAGCCGCGCGCGGATCGCCGGTGAGCAGCACATCGTCCGGCGCCGCATCGGATCCCACGAGATCCTGGCCCGGCCCTGAGGGCAGCGCATTCGCAGGAGTGCCGAGCGTCTCAGCGCGGACCGCTAGGTTGCGGGGTGCGGTGGTGAGCCGGCAGGGCCTGTGCAAGCCAGTCGGGCGTAGCGCCTGCTGCGACCAGCCGTCCGTACTCGTGCGTGAGGTCGTAGTCGGCGCGGGTGCGCCTGAAGTGGAGCACGATCTCGTCGCGTCGGCCTCCGCCTGTGTCGAGGGTGAACCAGCAGTTTCGTTCTGCTCCCCCGCCGCAGTCACATTGCTTGCACTCGCAGTGGTCGCGGGTGCTCTGAATCGCCAGTCCCCACTTCGGATCGGTCAGGTGCTTGATGAGCTGGTCGTGATCCACTGGGACGCCGTGTTCGTAGCGCAGCTCGAACTTCCAGCCCAGACCGTGACGCCAGTAGCTGATGCAGAACGGCTTGGTCACCGTGTGGAAGAGGGCAATCCGGCGGAGCAGTCCGCTGGCGATCCATGCCCTGTCGGCTTGCTCCTTCCACCAGGTGGAGTTGGCGGCGAGGTAGGTGGCTTCGAAGGGGGTCAGCGCGGGCGCGTCCCACAGGGGGACGAGGTTGTGATCGCGGCAGGAGGACCGGTGGCGGGTGAGGGTGGTCTGCCACCACTTGGGGGGAGGTCCGGTGAGGGTGACGCGGGCATCGGTACCGGCGAGGCCGAGGTGGAGGCCGCTGGAGTCGACTTCAATGAGTCGGACAGCGGCGATCCCCCCGGGTGTCAGCCCTTCTTCCTCTTCGGGTCCTGTGTACTGGGTGGGCAGGAGAGCCTCAAGGCAGTGCCTCGGCAGCGAGTGTTCGGGACCGAGTTTGCGGTCCACCTCCACGACCAAGTGATCTGTACTCGGACGGACGTGGGCGATGCCGGCGGGGTGGGCGCAGTAGTCGATGGTGCCGCCCAGGCGCTCGAACACGGCAGCCTCCAGGCGGGCCTGGTCCGGACTCGCGGCGGGCACCGGGTCTTGTACGTGGGCGGTTTGGAGGTGCTGAAGGCTGGCCTGGTGCCCGATGCCGGTGCAGCGGGAGTGGTAGCGGGCCCTCTGCGTGAGGGTGTCCCCGTGGCTCATCAGGGTTCCTGATCTGCGTACCGTCCGACCCCGGTGCGCACAGACAGGTGTGAGCACGTCTTGTGGTGTGGTTCGTGTCTGCCGGTCGGGGCCTGGCTCCTTCACATCCGCCAGCGCGCGGGGCGGGGCGTCTGGTCGGAGAGCGCCCTGCGGATGCTGGCCCACTGGAAGGGCCGCGCAGCATTCTGCCGCCAAGAGTCTTTGATGATGCGGCTGATCAGCCACCAGGGCATGAAGTTCCTTCGTTCAGGTGACGGAACGGGCGCAGTACGTGCTGGAGGCATTCGCGAGCCCTCACACTTCAAGGGCTGCGGATCGGTGCAAGGTGCCGGGGTCCGGGTGCGGCCACGGACCCACCCAGGTGATGCGTTCAGGAAATTGGGCGCGGCAGGTGCGGCGCTGCCCAGGCTGGAGTTCCACCACCAGGCTGCCCGAGGCACGACACCCGGGGTGCCGTCCTCGCGCCAGGAACTCTGTCTGCCACTCCGTGGCATGCCCCGATCGTAAGGAGCAGCGCGGCGCGCCGCGCGGAACCTGTACTCATGCTTGGTCCGGGGGCGTGGCATCTCTAGCGCCCCGGACTCTCTGCAGTGGAACCGTGACCACCAGTCCGGTGAGCTCGTTGAGGTGGCTGGTGCCGCGGGACTTCTGCCGCGACGGTACCCGGCTGAGTGCTCCTGGCCCATGAGCAGGGGACTGGTAGGCCCTAGACGCTCCGCGTCATCGCAGCAGATCAGCTCGTGGTTCACCACGGTCAGCGCCCGTTCATGGGGCCGGTGCGAGGAAGGACCGGGTATGCCGCCCCATGCGCGTAAAAACGATGCTCGTCAGCACCAGGAGTTGTCCGGGTTGAACCGCCGTGCAGCCCTCCAGGCAATTCGTGACACTCTCCCGCCTGCGCCGCGGGCACGTAGCGGGTTCACGACACCACCCGACGGTCCGATCCCAGAAGTTGTACCGGGAGAATGGATCGCGCTTGTCCAGGCGATGACGCGCTCGGGCCACAAGCATCTCGACGAAGCCGTTGCCAGGGCCCGCCGGAACGCCAGCCACCCCAGCGAGTGGAACCGCTTGGTGCTCTACTCCCTCACGGACGCCCTGGCCTACAACGTCCTGCTCGTAGGCGCACTCGCCGCCTGCCTCCAGGCACAAGGCATCAATCCGGATCTGCTGCGCCGACACCTCCAGTCCCCCGACCCCGACCGCTTCGTCACCCAGGAGGCGTTGGACCTGGTGGCCGGCCTCATGGGACGCCCCGCTATGGAGGGCAGGCCGGAGCCCGCGTGGCACTTCATCGGCCGCGACATCGCCGAGCGCGGGGTCGCGCAGGACCCTGGTCGCCCCCGTCGCAGCGAACGGTAGGCCCCCTGCACGGAGGCCCCTGCTCTCCACTCTCGCGGTGGTGAGCAGGGGCCTCTGCGATTGGCTACGCGTCCTTCAGGAGACCTGAGGAGACCTGCTGGAGGATGGCTGCGAGTGACGAGCGGGCCTCGGGGGGAAGGGTTCCCCTCATGTCTGTGATGACGGCCTCGAGTCCGTGGCTGCGCCGGAAGTAGCGCAGGATGAATGCGCTTCGCTGGGTGGGGTCCAGTCGGTCGAACGCCGTGTCCATGAGGGCCGCTCCGTCATGCCACGGTACTCCCCCGTCCGTGGATGGGGCGGAGGGCGTGTTGGCGACGGGCTGGACAGAGAACGGATGCGGGGCCCCTTCCTGAGGATCCGAGCCGTTTCTCTGAGCGGGGAGGTCATCTCCCGTGGTGTGTGTGCTGTCCTGTGCGCTGCTGGGGTTATCACGGCGTGATAGGTCTGCCGCCGTCTCGTTCCGCTGTGCTGTCGTCGTGCTCGCAGCGGACTTCTCGGCGGGGGAGTTATCACGGCGTGATAGCTCACGCTTGGCTGTGGCCTTCTTCTCAGCAGCCGCAGCTCGGGCGTCGGCCTTGGCCTGCTGCTCCTCAGGGGTCAGCTTGGAGAGGTTGCGGACGTGCTCGATCGTCCGGCGACCTTCGACGAGGTCGGACTGGAGGGCCGGGTCGAGGTCGAGGATGGAGAGCTTCGAGGAGATTGTGGACTGCCCGATGCCGAGCCTCTTGGCGGCCTTGTTCTGGGAGCCGTAGAACTCGACGAGCTTCTTCAGCGCGTGGGCTTGCTCGATGGGGTTCATGTCGTCGCGGTGGACGTTGGCGACGAACGCGGCTTCGAGGAGGGATTCGTCGGTGGCGACCAGGTCGTTGTTGACGCTGACCCGGATGACCTGCGCACCGGCTCGCCGTGCAGCTTCGAGTCGGCGGTGGCCGTCGACGACGATGTAGCGGGCGCCTTCGTCGGTCCTCTCTGCGCGGTCGGGGCGGGCTGCTAGGTAGGCCTCGATCGTGGCGACGGTGATGGAGTTGACGAGGCCGATCTCGCGGACGCTCTCGGTGAGGCCATCAAGGTCGCGGAGTTCCTCGCGCGGGTTGTCAGGGTTCTGGCTGATGAGGTGGAGCGGGAGCTCGGTGGGGTCGGGTACTCCGACCGTGGGTGCGTCGGTCGCGGCGCCGATTGCTGCGCGACGGGCGCTAATGGGGCGTGCCTGTGCGAAGGAGACGCCGGCGCCGAGGTTCTTGGCCTTGCTCACTTGCTGATCTCCCGTGCGAGGGCTCGAAGGGCGACGGACTGCTCGCAGCGGGGTGCGTAGGCGAGGAGGGGGCGCTTGGCGCGGACGGCTTCCTTCTGCTCCTTCAGGTCACCGATGACGCCGACGACGCGAGGATCCTTTATGTCCATCCAGGACTGGAGGGAGGAGGTGGCGATGTATCCACGGCGGGCGTCGTAGTGGTTGACGACGAGGCCGAGATAGTCGATGTCGAGGGCGAGGTCGCCTCGCATGTCCTCGATCTGGGAGGTGAGCAAGCCGTAGGCGTCGGCGCTGCTGTCCTCGGCCTGGACGACGATGAGGACTCCTGAGTTGCCGGCCGCCTCGTTGTCCCGGCGACGGCCGTAGTAGGACGCAGCGTCCATGCTGAGCCCGAGGCTCGGCGGGCAGTCGATCAGGATGACGTCGTAGTCGGCTTCGACGGCGCGCAGTGCGCGCTCGAGGGCGGACTCGCGGGCTCGTACGGAGGCGAGGCGGACGTCGAGCAGGAAGGCGTCGGTGCATGCGGGCAGGAGGTGGAGCCTGTCGCCGAAGCGGTCCTCGCCCACGGCAACGATGAGGTCGCTCAGTTCGCCCTTGGCGTCGCCGGCCATGTGGTTGGTGAGCGAGTCGCCGTCCATGGGGAGCGGTTCGTGGCCGAGCTGCTTGGTGAGGTGACCTTGGGGGTCGAAGTCGACCAGGAGGACTCGCTGTCCGAGACCGGGGAGGTCTTCCAGGGCGAGCGGGTCCTCAGGACGGTCGTCATCTTCGAGCAGGGCGGCGAAGTGCTTGGAGACCCGGACGGGAACGAGTGCGGCGGGGTCTTCCGCGAGAGCTTCGCCGAGGCCGGCGGCCACGGCGGTCTTGCCTACGCCGCCTTTCTGGTTGCAGACGATGATGCGCCGGACCGTGGAGGGGCGCTTGACCTCGGGGACGGGGTTGCCGTCGAGCCAGAGGGTGACGGCCTGGGCGATGCCCTGGGTGAGGGAGACCCCACGGTTCTTGCAGTCGTCGCGGAAGCCGTCCCACAGGCCGGCGGGCAGGAAGGTGGCGTAGGTTTCCGCGCCGGCGGTGTCAACAGGGGCAGGGTTTGAGCCCAGGCTGCGCCAGGCGGTGATGCCTGCTTCGACCGCGTTCTGCATGTCGAGGCTGTGGAGAGCAGCACGGACCTTCAGTTCCTGCCGGAGGGAGGCAGTGAGTTTGGTGACGACCTTCTCCCGGTCGCCGCCTGTGTCAGGTGACGTCATGGACGTCACTGTACTAACGGTTTAGATCAACTTCAGCCATTGACACGTTAGCAAGGTTACAAATCTTCCTTGAGCTATCACGCCGTGATAGCCCCTCAGCCTCCCCAGATGTCCCACTGACCTATCACGGCGTGATAACCCGTCGGGGGCCTGGGACGACCCACCGCGCTATCACGCCGTGATAACTCGCTCGCGAGCCCAGCCGTCACGCCCCAGTTCTGTCTCTGCCGTTGTGGTGTCTCAGTGCATTCGCGGGGACGCGAGACAACCCGCAGCGCCACCGAAGTGTGAGGGGATCTAGCTCCGTCCTCGCGAGCCAGGTCAAAGAACTAGCTGCCGGCGTCCTCGCTGCGGATGACAGGCTGGCGTAGACGGCCCGGGAGATGCGGGGGATCGCCTCGTCGGGTCGTCACCGGGGTAGAAGCTCAAGTGGGTGTCGGTATTCAGGGGCTGGAGTTTCCGCGTCGTACCGGCACCGCGATGGGCTCAACTGACGGCCGGGGCGAGGGGGCGCAGGTGCGGGCGGGAGAAGTGCTGGCGGGGCGGTATCAGCTAGAGGCGAGGCTCGGCCGCGGAGGCATGGGGGAGGTCTGGCGTGGGTTCGACGCGATGCTGCAGCGCGCAGTCGCCGTGAAGCTTCTGCTCGATCTCCCCGCAGACGACCATCTCGTGGCCCGGTTCCGGCGCGAGGCTCTGATCGGCGCACGACTGCAGCATCCCGGCATCACTGTCGTCCACGACGCCGGCCGGCACGACGACCGGCTCTTCATGGTGATGGAGCTGTTGGAGGGCCGGGACCTCAGCGCACGCATGGCGGAGTCACCGGAAGGGCTCCCGGTGAGGGAAGCGGTCCGGCTGGCCATACAGGCCGCAGAAGCGCTGGACGCCGCGCACGCCCGCTCAGTGGTGCACCGCGACCTGAAACCCGCCAATCTCTTCCTCCTCACCGGCGGTCGGCTGAAGATCTGTGACTTTGGCATCGCGAGCATCATCGACGCGTCGACCGTCCTGACCCGTACCGGCTGGCAGATCGGCACGCCCCCGTACATGGCCCCGGAGCAGTGGCGGGGAGAGCCTGTCACCGCCCAGTGCGATCTGTACGCGCTGGGCGGTGTGCTGTACGCCCTGCTCACCGGCACCCCGCCGTTTGGCGTCGGCGGTACGCCGCTAGCGATGATGCGACGGCACGTGGAAGAGGCTCCGCGGAACGTGCGTGAGATCCGTCCAGAGGTATCAGCCGGCCTCGACGCGCTGGTGCTGCGGATGCTGGCGAAGGATGCGCGGCAGCGGCCGGATTCGGCGGGCGAGGTGGCCAGGCTGCTTCGGTCTGCCGGAGGCGGAGCGGAGAGTCAGGGTGCGGCAGTACGCCCCGGCATAAGCGCGGATGGTCATGTATCCGGCGGAATGGGTGAGGCCTCCTGCCGGGTGGGCCAACCTGCTGCCGCGGATGGTGTGCTGACGTTGGAGGTCCGTCAGACAGTCGTCCGTCTGCTCGCCGAGGCGGAGCAGGAAACACGCGCCGCCGGCCCAGGCGGCATGAACGCACCGCCCAGGTACGGAGACCTGGCCCGCATCGCGGCCTATGTCGACCCTCTCCGGACGGCGCGCTTGATCCGCGTGGAGGAGCAGCTGATGGATTCGCTGCTGAACACGAGTGGGGGAGAGACCGACCTCCCTTGGTTATGGCTCGTCCTGCCCGGCTGGACGGGTCTCTCCCGGCAGATCTACTCTTTCGCTCCCGCCTACGCCATGCGGCTCGTCGGTAAGGCGGTGCGGACGCTGTTCGCAGCGGACGAGCGTGACCGCGTCCGGGAACTCCGCAGCATTCTTCTGGACATCGCCAAGGTCGACCCTGAGGGTGCCGTTCGGCTGACCGGGATGCTGCCAGCCCGCGACTCGCATCGGAACGGGGCGCTGGCGGCTGGCGCGGTCACGATGGCTGAACGCGGTCTGGGCGGGCTGCACGACGTACTGGGGATGATCCAAGATCCCGAATGGGTCCGGCAGGTGCACACCTGGCTTCGTGCCAAGGACGCGAGGGCGGCACCGGATCCTGGCGCCGTCATGCGCATCGTTGAGCAGCCGGCCGAGCTGCGTCATCGGGCGCAGATTCTCTCCTCGGTGGCTGCGGCGTGGGCTGGCGACCGCCCTCAGGACGCAGCCGAGATCCTCGTACGTGCCCGGCGCATGGCCGGACTCGCCATCCGGGAGCGGGTCGGCGAACTGCGAGAGGAGGCCGCGGCCGCCACCGAGCGTTCCGCGTTGGTGGAGGCGGCACGGACACTGAACCTGATCGAGCGAATCACCGACAGGCAGCCGGGGGAGAAGGTCGGTGAACCGGTCGCGGACCAGGTGTTCAGCGATCTCGACTCCGCAGAAGCAGCCGTCGCGGCAGGCCCCCGGCCGCTGTCGCTCACCCTCGCCGCCGCACAGGAACTTGCCGGACAAGCCCGCGGAGCACTGGACGCCGCCACCCGTGCCTGGGGGCTACTCAAGGCCGCCGAAGGCCTGCTGGGCCCGCACGCGGTCTTTCTCCCAGAGGCACCCCTGGTCCCTGGTGCTCTGCCGCCCCCGACGGTGCCTGGCTGACTCCGCCTCTCACGCCACTTGCAGCCTTTCCCCAACGTGATCACCACCTTGGAGATCGTCTACAGCTCGCAGCCCCGTTCCAGGTTCAAGCCGGTCGTGGCGTCGGCGGGACATCAACGTCCGGGAGGCCGGGCCGCCGAAAATCTCAAGCGATCTGGTGCTGGAAGCCTGGACGCCGGGCTCAGTCTCAGTTGATCCGCTCTGTCCCCAGTGCCCCGGTGCCCGACGCGTGCGGACCTGAGGCCGGGTGGCTTGGGATCCACAGTGGGGCTTCTCTCAGGCAGATAGCGCCGTCAGGCTTGGCGGGCAGAGGTGGTGAGCCGGTCGGCGAGCGTGATGACGAGGTCTCGGAGTTCGTCCGGTCGCTCGATGACGAACGGCCGGTCGAGCGAGTCCCGGACAAGGACACGCCTCGCGGCCGGCAAGCCACAGCCGCCCCAGAGTGCGGTGGGAGCCGGGAGGGGCGAATCTGGAAGATGCGGAAGGCTAGGACGTAAGGGGCGATGGTGAAACCCTTAGCGAAGCACATGGGGACCTTGTGTGCGGCGGCCTGCGCCGCTCTCGTCTTATCTACGGGCTGCGGCGGCAACCAGGACGGAGACCGGCTGCGGAAAGATCAGCTGCAGGCTCCGTCTCCACCAGCGAAGTCCACCTCGGCGTCTCCCACTGCTCCCACCCTCGCCCCGGGCAAGACCGTGCCGGTGGTGACCAGCAGCAGTGACCTGCTCGACATCCCCGGAGGATCCGCGGACGTCACCCTGGTCAGCGTGAAGGCGGCCAGGACAGTCACGGACGCGAATACGGGCTCCACCGTCACCGCCGAGCCAGGCAAGCAGTTCGTCTGCCTGGAGTTCAAGATCAAGAACACTGGTGACGCCGAGCTCGACACCTATCCGTTCGCGCATGCCGACTGGATCGGCCAGGACGGAGAGGTGCAGGGCCTCAACCACATCCTCGCGATCGAGTGCGAGGATCTCGGCCAGCAGGGCGATGTCTTCACCAATCAGCCGAAGCCCGACCCCGGCCAGTTCGTTCGAGGCACGATCCCTCTGAGCGTGCCCAGCACTCAACCGGGCCGGATCGAGCTCTCCGACCGGGAAGACGTCCCTCTCTTGTACGTGGCCATCCACCCGCTGCAATGACCTGCCCTCGCCCCATGACATTCCAAGCCTGGAACGCAAAAAGGCCGGCGTCCGCGCGCGTTCGCGCAGACGCCGGCCTTGGATGCGGCAGGGAAGGTCAGGGCGCCAAGTGGCGGTCGTGCCGTCGGCGAGGTCGGGGTTGGGGACGGTGCCGGCGACGAGCGAGGCGGCAAGATGCCACACGGCGGTGACGGGGATCGCGCCGGACTCGTCGGGAAGGGCCCAGGCAAGGTGCCAGGTGCCGTCGTCGTGGCAGTGGATGGTGGCGCGGTCGCGGACCGCGCGGGGGATACGGGGGATCAAGTCATCGGGATCGTTACCGGGGTAGAGGCACCAGTGGACCCAGCCGTGGACGCGGGCCATGTAAAGGGCGACGGCCTGGATGGCGGTGACCCATCGGTGATGTCCGAGGAGTACAAAGAGCGCGGGGCGGGCTCCATCGTCGGGGGCGGTGAGGGCGGTGACGTGGAGGCCGTCGAGGACGGGGACGCAGCCTAGGCAAGGGGCAGCGGGTCGAGGGTGAGTTCCCAGTGGTGGCGGCTCTTGTCGATGGCCAGGAGGAGGGGGCCGCCGGGGATGCGGACCCTCTCCTTGACGCGGCGGCCGTTCCAGGCGTGGACGAGCTGTTCGGCGGGGCGGCGTAGATCGTCGGGGGCATCGCCCTGGTACTGGTTCAGTTGGAACCAGCCGCTGTGAGGATCTTTGGCGCGGACCTTCAGGTCGGCGGCGGTGCCTGTGTGGACGAAGATCTCGCGGCCGCTGCCCTGGATGGTTCCGGGGCCGATGGGGAGGGCGGCGGTCAGAGGGAGGAGGATGAGCTCCCAGGTCCCGGACTGGCGCACCATCAGCTTGATCGGACCGCCCTTGCGCGGGGGATTGAGCAGAGCGCGCCCGTAGTAATCGGGCAGGTCGTTGCAGAAGACGTCCGTGGAGCGGCCGGCGATCTGGACGCTGAGGAAGTGGTACCGCGGCCCGACCCGGGCTTCGAGGATCACCGGTGCCGAGTCCTGGGGGAACGGCAAGTCCACCGTGACGGTCTTCGCGCCCTTGCCGCTGAAGACGAGCGGTTCGAAGTGAAAGAAGCCGGCGCCCCAGGAGGGCATGACGGCCGGGGTGGCGAGGGGGGCGGCCGGGGTGGCGATGGACGAGGTCTGCTGTACGGGCACAGCTACGGGCACCGGCTTCGCCATCGGGGGCACGGCCACCCCTCCCGGCGCCGAGTCCGACTTGCCTACCCCTTGCAGCGCCACAGGTCCCGACGGCGGCGGTGTGACCGCGGCGGTGGGCAGGAGCGGTAGTGCCGCCAGTGCCGGGGCCTCCGCCACCTCGACTCCGAAGTCCGTCGCCAGCCCCGCCAGCCCGGAGTCGTAGCCCTGGCCGACCGCGCGGAACTTCCAGGCGCCGTCGCGGCGGTAGAACTCCCCGAGGACGAAAGCGGTCTCGCTGGAGGCGTCCGTGACGTCGTAGTGGGTCAGGATGGTGCCGTCGGCGTAGGTGACCTGGACGTACAGGCCGGGGACCTGTCCGAAGATGCCGTCGTCGCAGGAGCCGGCAACGAGGACACGCTGAACGGCCGGCTCGATGCGGGGGAGGTCCAGTTCCAGCCACTCGGCGAACTGGCCGGCGCCTTCGCCCGTACCGACGTGGCGCACGGCGCCGGACGGGTGGGCGGGCTGGCCGTGGAAGACAATGTCGGCGTCGCCGCGCACCGTACCAGCCACGTCGAGCAGTACGGCGGAGGCTTCGACGGCCGGCACACCGGGCGCTTGCTGCCGGCCCACGGCGATCCGGAGCGGTGCCGTCGGGACGGGAACGTTGGCGCCTTTGGCGAGGTGCGTCATGAAGCCCATGGTGACAGCGGGCGTGGTGCGAAGAAAAGATCTTCTCGACCGAGGCGAGCGTTTCGGCAGGAATCGCGCCCACAGGATCACACCTCACCCCCCTCCGGGGGCGCCAGGCGCCTCGGAGCTGTGACCAGGTGCTGCCCTGCCGGGCTTCGTTGAGCAGCCGAGTGCGTGCGCTTGAGCCGGGCCAGGCCACGGGCGCCGCAGGCACCATGACCAGCGGCTGAACGAACCAGTTAGCGCTTCGAGCGCTGATCACCCCCTCGGGGCCGGAGAGCGACGCCGGACTCGAGTGGCCCGCTCGATGAACGGGCCGCCGCGGACGGCGGCGTCCTGCCCGGGGGTCCAGGGCGTGGGGGAGCGGCGAGCGGCGAGCATCGCGCGGAAGGCGTCGACGGCGGCCTGGTCGGAGGGGCTGAGGAGGCCGGGGCTGGCGGCGCAGCGTCGGAAGAGGCGGCGGTTCATCGGGCGGTCTCCTGGGCGGTGGTGTCGGTGATGACGAGGAACTGGTCGGTGGCCAGGTCCATCACGACCCGGGCGTCGGCGCCCTTGGCGCGTTGGCCGGTGGCGTACTCGTCGGCGGGCCAGGAGCCTCGGGCGTGGCCGGCGGGGGCCACGGCGCGGCCGGGCTTGGTGACGGCGGCCGAGGCGACCGTGTCGGCGGAGACGCCGTAGTCGAACACCCGGACGCGCAGGCGCTCGCCGCCGGTGGCGTCCAGGAGCGGGCCAGCCAGGACCGGGGCGGCCGGCCGGGAGGACAGGGTGCGGGCGGCGTAGCCGACGGCCGCGGCAATGTCGGCGTGGTCGACCGTGAGCCTCACGAGGGTGTCCCTTCGGGGCGGTGAAGTCGAGGAGCAGCTGCGTGGGCGCCGGGGCGGGGAGCCGCCCGGCGGTGTGCGGGCGGCTCCGCCGGTCGTGGGCGGGTGAAGGGCTCAGGAGCTGCGGGCGGGCTGCCGGTCTCGTGGGCGTGGATCAGGTCGGTGATGGCGTCCGCGTTCTCGGCGGTGCCGACCCAGGCGCCGGTCTCGGTGAAGACAGGCACGGTGTCCACCTCGGGTTCGAAGACGACGAGATAGGGGCCGTAACGGTCGAGAACCATGTCGGCCAGGTGCCGGGCGGGCGCGGGGGCCAGGAGCTCCAGGGAGTCGACGTCCAGCCGCGGGCCGCCCTCGTCGGTGGGGCCGGGCAGGACGAGGTGACCGCCGATGCGCAGCAGGTCGCCGGGCCGCATCAGGGTGAGCAGCGCGTGCGCGATGTGCGGGTCGGCGGTGCGGCAGGCGAAGACGGTCTCGTCGGTGGCGTCGTCGGTGGGCGAGGAGATCACCCGGAAGTGCGCGGTCAGGCCGTCGTCGCTGGGGACAGGGAGCTCGTCGAGGTAGCCGTCGAGGACCAGGGGTATCGCGGTCACGGGTCAGCCCGCCTTCCGGGCCGGGGCGGCCGGGTGGGCGGCGGCGTACTTGTCCAGGACCGTCTTGCTCGGCAGGCCCCGGTCAGCGACCTGGTGACCGTTTTCGCGCGCCCAGGTCCGGATCGCGGTGAGCTCGTCGCGGCTGTAGGTGCCGGTGCGGATCGGGGTGGGCGCGGCGACGGCGGCCGGGCTGCGGGTGCCGGTCTTCACGGCACGCAGCTCCTGCTCCGCCTTCTCCAGCGCCTCGCGGGCCTCGGCAACGCGGGCCTGAGCCTTGCGCTGCGCGGCCTCGCTGCCGCGGCGGGCGGACAGCTCGATGAGGGCGGCGGTGATGCGGGCGGCGCTCTTGCGGACCGAGGCGGCCGACTGCGCGGCCGCCCACTCGATCAGCTTCTGGAGGGAGTGGGAGCCCGGGAGCGGGATGACGGGCACGCCGATCACCGGGGTCATCAAGGCGCCGGCGCGGGGCAGTTCGAGGACCTTGTCGGCGATGAGGTCGCTCAGCTCGGCCTCGGTCAGGCCGGTGGTCTCACGGATGGCCTGCTCGCTGGCGCCGTCGGCGTGCATCGACAGCGCGACGGACTGGTCCGCGGAAAGGGTGCCGGTGGTGGTCGTCATAGTGGCGGGTTCTCCGGTTTCCGGGAGCGGATGGGTGGTGGCGGGCAGTCCGAGGACGTCCAGGAGGAACGTCAGGTCGGTGGTGTCGCGGGCGTGCCGCGCAACGGTCCGCGCGGCGGCGACGAGCTGGATCGCCGGGCTGGGGCTCACGGCCAGCGCTCCGGCCTGGGCGCTGACGGTCAGGTCGGTGAACACGGGCGCCTCCTACGCGGCCTTGAGGCTGGCCTCGAGCCGGGAGCGGTTAAGCCGCTGCTCCTCGGCGGTGAGCCGCGGTAGCAGCTTCATGGGTCCGTGGAGTTCGCGGTCGAGGTGGACGATGCGGGCCTGGGACACGGGCAGCGGGGTGTGCCGGGCGGCCTCGGTCCGCTCGCGGCGGGCCTGGTCCCGGGCAGCCAGGACCTCGACCCAGTCGGGTCCGAGCCGGTCGGCCAGGCGGCGGCGCAGGACACGGCGCTGGGCGGGGGTGGTGCCCGCGCACACGTTCTCCGTCGTCTCGTCGACCAGCGCCCACCGCAGGCAGGCGGTGACGACCGGGCAGGCGGAGCAGGCACGCCGCGCCTGCTCCAGCCTCTTGTGCGCCGCCTTCTTCGTGTCGCCGCTGAGGTCACCGAAGCCGAGGTCGAACAGGGCCGGGTCTCGGCGGCAGCGGGTCGGGGCGGTGGTGTGCGGGAAGGGGAAGCGGGGGTCGGGAGCGGGCTCGGTGTGGCGGGTGCGGCTCATGACGCGGACTCCGGGGTGAGCTGGGGGAGCTGGAGGCGGACCTGGTCGACGAGGGCCTGCGTCGGCTTCCACGCGCCGAGCTGCCCGCGGACGGCGGGGATCGGCAGCGGGAGCTCGTGGACGTCGGCCAGGACCAGGTGCCAGGCATCGGCATGGGCCCACGGGGAGCAGGGCGGGGTGCCGGCCGGGTCCTGGTGGCAGTCGGTCAGGCGGGCGATGCCGATGACGGCGCGGCGGTGCAGGTCGCGGCCGCGGATCGCGGTGGCGACCAGCGGGTCGCGCTGCGGGGCGCGTTCGGTGGTCTGTCCGGCGTGCAGGAGGAGCCAGCCGCGCCACAGCCAGTGCACGGGCCGGTTCTCGATGTGCTTCCCGGCGAGGACGCAGGTGGCCCAGGGCTGGCGGATCGTGATGCCCCGTACCCAGGTGCCCGGGTCGGTGTCGGTGGTGGTCACTGGGCGCTCCTGTCGGCGGCGGTGGGGGCGTGGTGGTGGTGGTGGTGGTGGTGGTGGCCGGGGTGGCCGATGACGGTGGCGATCTGCCGGGTGGAGAGCAGGTGGCCGGACCGGTCGAGCTGCTGGTGGAGCGCGGTGACCACGGCGTCCCGGCAGCGCAGCCTGGTGACCTCGGCGAGGAGCCAGGCGATGTCGGCCGGGGTGTGGGCGATGAGCTCGTCGGCGGGGAGCGGGACGTCGCCGCTGGTGCCGAGGACGGCGACCGGGTGCCCGGTGTGGTCTTCGATCAGACCGCTGTCGCCGGGGAGCTGGGGCCAGGCGGTGTCGGGCAGGGCGGCGAGGCGGGCCCGGATCTCGGGCAGCCGGTCGACGGAGGGGGCGAGGTGCATGGGGTGTTCCTCACGCGGGAGAAGAGCGGGCCGGGCCCTTCGGGAGAGGCCCGGCCTGGCGAGAGCCGGAAGAAGGGAAGCGGCGCGGAGTGTCCGTCAGGCGCGGTAGACGGGCGGGCGGATGCCGGCGCGGAGTTCGCGGATGATCGAGCAGGGGCCCTTGGTGGCGCAGTACGCGTCGTCGGTGTCCGGCAGAGCGTTGCCCGGGGTGCCCCACATGTCGCGGGCGACCGCGTTCACGGCTCGGAGCATCTCGCCGTTGTTGGGGCGGCATGCGCTGCTCTTGTCGCCGACGTCGTTCCGGTGGGCGCTGATGATGTGCTGGCGGGCCTGGCGGGCGGCCCAGCGGCGGCTGCTGGGGCCGGTGTTCTCGTGCACGTGCCCGCAGTCGTGGAAGGTGTCGAGGTGGCAGGCGGTGCAGTGGTAGGTGACCATCTGCTGCGGGGTGCCGCCCCAGCTCCACGTGCCCTCGAACTCGTAGACGACGACCTCGGCACCCCGGACCTGGGTGTGGGCGAAGGCGGTGACGAGACCGACGCCGTCCGCGATGCCGCCGCGCGCCTGCACGTTCCAGAAGGTACGGGGGATGAAGTCGTCCCAGCCCTTGCCGTGGGGCCACTTCGCGTACATGACGCCCTGCGAGGGGTCGAAGGTCGCCGTGCCGTCGGCGTTGTCGCGCTTGTACTGCTCGATCTGCTCGATCGACCCGAAGTAGATCGCGGAGAACTCCTCGGACTCCAGGAAGATCAGCCCGTACCCCTCGGGGCGGGTGTCATGGCCGTTGTCCCGCAGCATCTCGACCATGTCCTCGTAGCCGGGGGTGCCCGGGGCGATGGTGCCGACGAGAGGCAACCGGTACCGGTCGCAGCTCATGGCATGGGCCGGGTTGGTGTCGCTGACATTGTGCGGGGTGCCGTACGTGGTGGTGATCGTGATGCTCATGCGCGGGTGTCCTTCCCTGATCGGCGGCGGCGCCCGGCGTGGCCGGGGCGCGGCGGGTTGTGGTTGTCCGGCGAGGCGTTGAGGGCTCGGCTTACTCACGGATCGCGTCCGCGTACTGCTCTTCCAGGTCGGCGCGGCCCTCGGGGTCGTCATCCCAGCCCCGGTAGTGGTCTTCGGCCTCCTGGTCGTGGTCGTCGGGTCCGCCGTGGACGGTGCAGATGGTGTCCGCGCCGTCGAGGACGCCGGTGAGCGCCTCGAGGAGCGTGGTGACCGAGTGGGCGGGGATCCAGGCCGGGGCGGTGCACTCGTCGTCGACGGGGCACGCGGTCAGCAGGTCGAAGCCGTAGTCGCCCTCGCCGTCGACGTCCTGGCGCAGGGCGAGGCAGAGGCGGTCGGCGCCGAGGGTGATCTCGGCGACCCAGTCGCCGCCGGCGAGCGTGGAGCCGTCGACCCACCGCCACAGCGGCAGGACGGCGTCGCCGAAGATCCTGCGGGCGAGGAGGAGGGAGCCGAGGCCGGGGTGGCCGTCCCAGCCGAGGTCGGCGCGGCGGGCGTCGCTGGCCCGCTGCAGCAGCGGCTCCAGGCGGTGGAGCTGGTCGGCGAAGACCACGTGGTCGAAGCCCTCGTTGCGCAGGCCGGGGAAGGCGGTGACGGCGGCGGCGTGCTGGGCGCGGACGGTGTCGGCGGGCACGGCGCGGTCGGGGGTGCGGGCGGTCTGCCGGATAACGCAGAGGGAGACCGGGGTGCCCATGAGGACCGCGACCGCGGGGACACCGTGACGGCGGGCGGCCTGCACCAGCCCCGCCCTCACGGCCTTCTCGCAGTTCGTAGCGTCGATGACCGTGTTGCGCTTGCGGGCCAGGCGGGCTTCCAGGACGGTCCGCAGGGCGGCAACCGCGTCGGCCGTGGCGGCCTGGTCGCCGGCCTCGTCCGAAACCATCGCCCGGAACGCGTCGAGCTCCAGGACCTGGGAGGGGTTCCAGGTGGAGGCGATGGTCGACTTGCCGGAGCCGGCGGCGCCGATCAGGACGACCACGGCCGGGTCGGGGATGGTCGTGTCGAGCGGCTGGAGCGTGGCGTTGAAGGTGCGGGCCATGAGCGCGAGTTCTCCTGTCGCGGGGGAGGGGGCGCGAGCGCCTGGAGGGCGAAGAGCGAGGGCAGCGGTAAGGAGGAGAGGCCGCCGCTCCGTGTGCGTCCCGCCCCTCCTCAGTCGTGAGGGGCGGGACC
>NZ_JBHTST010000083.1:0-35573 GCF_042794995.1 Streptomyces sp. NPDC056503 | reverse complement strand
TTTGTGTAAACGAGCCCGGCGGGGGGCCGCTCGCCCCGCGGCCCGGCCCGTGCCCCGGCCCGCGGGGCGGCCCGTGCCGGGGGTGATGTCGCGTCGCGGCACGGAAACCTCGTATGGTCTGGGGCGTGCTGGAGGAGATGCGGATACGGTCGCTCGGGGTCATCGACGACGCGGTGGTCGAGCTGTCGCCCGGTTTCACCGCGGTGACCGGTGAGACCGGCGCGGGCAAGACCATGGTCGTCACGAGCCTGGGGCTGTTGCTCGGTGGCAGGGCCGATCCGGCCCTGGTGCGGATCGGAGCCGCCTCGGCGGTCGTCGAGGGGCGGATCAGCCTGCCGCCCGGCGCGCCCGTCGCGGTGCGCGCCGAGGAGGCGGGGGCCGAACTCGACGAGGGCGCCCTGCTGGTGTCCCGTACGGTCTCCGCCGAGGGGCGTTCGCGCGCCCACCTCGGCGGGCGTTCGGTGCCCGTCGGGCTGCTCGCGGAGCTCGCCGACGAACTCGTCGCCGTGCACGGGCAGACCGACCAGCAGGGCCTGCTGAAGCCCGCCCGGCAGCGCGGCGCGCTGGACCGGTACGCGGGCGAGGCCGTCTCCGGGCCGTTCGCCGCCTACGCCGAGGCGTACCGCGGGCTGCGGGCCGTCACCACCGAGCTGGACGAGATCACCACCCGGGCACGTGAGCGAGCCCAGGAGGCCGATCTGCTGCGTTTCGGGCTCGCCGAGATCGAGGCCGTCGCGCCGCGGGCGGGCGAGGACGAGGAGCTGGCCGCCGAGGCCGAACGGCTGGGGCACGCCGAGGCGCTGGCCTCCGCCGCCGCGCTCGCGCACGCCGCGCTCGCGGGGAACCCGGAGGATCCGGAGTCCGTGGACGCGACCACCCTGGTCGGCGGGGCGGGGCGGGCCCTGGAGGCCGTACGGGCGCACGACCCGGCGCTCGCCGCGCTCGCCGACCGGGCCGGGGAGATCTCCATCCTGCTCGCCGACGTGGCGCAGGAGCTGGCCGGATACGCCGACAACCTGGACGCGGATCCGCTGCGGCTCGCCGCGGTCGAGGAGCGGCGGGCCGCGCTCACCCAGCTCACCCGGAAGTACGGCGAGTCCGTCACGGCCGTGCTGGCCTGGGCGGAGGAGAGCGCGGAGCGGCTCGGGGAGCTGGACGGCGACGACGAGCGGATCGGGGAGCTGACCGCCGAGCGCGACCGGCTCCGCGACGAGCTGTCCGTCCTCGCGCAGCGGCTCACCGACGCCCGCGTGGAGGCGGCGGACCGGTTCGCCGGGGCGGTCACCGCGGAGCTGGCCTCGCTCGCCATGCCGCACGCGCGCGTGTCCTTCGACATCCGGCAGGCCGAGGCCGCCGACGAGGCGTCCGGTGTCCGGGTCGGCGGGCGGTGGGTCGCGTACGGGCCGTCCGGCGTCGACGAGGTCGAGCTGCTGCTCGCCCCGCACCCCGGGGCGCCGCCGCGGCCCATCGCCAAGGGCGCGTCCGGTGGTGAGCTGTCCCGGGTGATGCTCGCCGTCGAGGTCGTCTTCGCCGGGGTCGACCCGGTGCCGACGTACCTGTTCGACGAGGTCGACGCGGGCGTCGGCGGCAAGGCGGCAGTGGAGATCGGCCGCCGGCTCGCCAAGCTGGCCCGCACCGCGCAGGTCGTCGTCGTCACCCACCTGCCCCAGGTGGCCGCCTTCGCCGACCGGCAGCTGCTCGTCGAGAAGACCAACGACGGCTCGGTGACCCGGTCCGGGGTGACCGTCCTGGAGGGCGAGGAGCGGGTCCGCGAGCTCTCCCGCATGCTCGCCGGCCAGGAGGACTCCGAGACCGCCCGGGCCCACGCGGAGGAGCTGCTGGCCACGGCCAGGGCGGACGTGTGAGGGGAGCCCCGGCGCGGGGACGTCCCGGCAGGGGCGGGTCGAGGGCGGGTCGAGGGCGGCGCGGGCCGTACCCGGCCCTGCCGTGAGCGGGCGGTCCGGCCCATCGGGTACGCGGCGGCCCGGCCCGTCGGGTACGCGGCGGGGGTGGGCGCCGGTGGTGTGCCGGGGAGGGCGGTGCCCGGTCGGGGCGCGCGCCGCTTCGGTGCGCGCTCGCTCGGACGGGTGAACCTGGGGGCCGGTCGGTGCGGCGAGCGCCCGGCGGGGCGGGCAACGTCACGGTGTCGGTGCCGGAACGTGCGTACGGGTGGGCGCCGGGGCTGGCATCCTTGGGCGCGTGACACAGCTCCGTACGGTCCAAGTGCTGGGCGGCGGCAGCGCGGGCAGCAGCGCTCACGTCAGATCACTTGCCTCGGGGCTGGTGGCGAGGGGCGTCCGGGTGACCGTGTGCGCTCCGGCCGAACTCGACCGTCTCTACGACTACTCCGGGGTCGGCGCGCACGTCGTGCCGCTGCCGCGCCGCAACGACCCGGCGACCGTCGGCGTGCTCCGCAACGCCTGCATCGGCGCCGACGTCGTCCACGCGCACGGACTGCACGCCTCCGTGCGGGCCGCGCTCGCCGTCTCGGGCGCCGTCGGGCTCGCCCGCACCCCGCTCGTCACCACCTGGCACGGCCGGCCGTACGCCGAAGGGACCAGGGCCGGGATCGTACGGCTCCTGGAGCGCCGGACCGTGCGGGCGGCGGCCGTCGTCCTCGGGACCTCCTCCGAACTCGTCGACCGGGCCCGGCGGCGCGGAGCGCGCGACGCGCGGCTCGCCCCCGTCACCGTGCCCGCCGCCCGCGGACCCGTCTGCCTCCACGACGGCAAGGCCCGCGCCGAACTCGGCGCCGTCGACCGGCCGCTGCTCATGGCCGTCGGCGCGCTCGAACCCGGGCGGGGGTACGGGACGCTGCTCGACGCGGCGCGGGAGTGGCGGGAGCTGGATCCGCCGCCGCTGCTCGTGATCGCGGGCGAGGGGCGCGAGCGGGCCGCCCTCCAGCGGCGGATCGTCGCCGAGGGGCTCGCCGTCCGGCTTGTCGGGCGCCGCGACGACATCGCCGAACTCCTCGCCGCCGCGGACGTCGCGGTGCTGCCGTCGCGGTGGGAGGCGCGGTCGCTGCTCGCGCAGGAGGCGCTGCGGCTCGGGGTGCCGCTCGTCGCCACGGCGGTCGGCGGCGTACCGGAACTCGTCGGCGACGCGGCGGAGCTGGTGCCGTACGGGGACGCGGCGGCGCTCGCGGCGGCGGTGCGGGGGCTGCTGGAGGACGCGGAGCGGCGGATGGACCTCGCGGCGGCGGGGCGGGTGCAGGCGGGGACGTGGCCGTCGGAGGACGACACGATCGCGCACGTCCTGAGCGTGTACGACGAACTGGCGGCCCGCTAGGCCGTCTCTTCGCCGGATCTCGCCGGGCCCGCGGCGTGATCCGGGAGAAGCGGCCCGGCCGTCCGGGGCGGGCCGCGCCCCTGCCCCCTCGGGCTCGTGGCCCCGGCCCCTCGGGCTCGCTGCCCCAGGCCCTCGGGCTCGCGCCCGTGACCCCGCCCCCGTTCCCGCCCCCGCCCCCGTTCCCGTGGGGGCAGGGCTACGGGGTGTGCCTGCGGGCCCGCAGCGCCAGCGACAGCGCCAGGACCGTCTGGGGGTCGTCCAGGTCCGTGCCCAGGAGTTCGGAGATCCGGGCGAGGCGGTTGTAGAGGGTCTGGCGGTTGAGGTGGAGTTCGCGGGCCGTCTCCGCCTTGCGGCCCGCGTGCGCCAGGTACGTCTCCAGCGTGGGGAGCAGCGGGGGCCGGGAGGCGCGGTCGTGGTCGCGGAGCGGGCCGATCGCACGGTCGACGAAGGCCGCCAGGTCCGGATGGTCGCGCAGCCGCCACAACAGCAGGTCGATGTCGAGACGCCGGGCGTCGTACCAGGGGCGGTCCATGAGGCCCTGCGCCGCCGTGGCGGTCTCCGCCGCGTGCCGCAGGCCCGCCGACGCCGCCGCCCAGCTGCCGGCCATGCCGACCACCACGACCGGCGGGTGCGCGCCGGCGCCTTCGAGACCGGCCCGTTCGACACCGGCCCGCAGCGCCGCCGCGACCCGGTCCGCGACCGCCGTCCGCTCCGACTCCGAGCGCAGGCCCAGGAGGAGGGGGACGCGGCCCTCGACCGGGCGGACGCCGAGCAGGGCGGGGACGCCGACGGAGGACAGCTCCTCGTGGACGGCGCGGGCGAGCAGCGCCCAGCTGCCGGAGGGGGAGAGCTCGGGGGCGAGGCGCATGACGACCGGGAGGAGCGGCCCGTCGCCCGGCCGGAAGCCGAGGACGCGTGCCTGCGCCGGGGCGTCCTCCGCCGAGATCCGGCCCTCCGCCAGGTCCGTCAGGAAGTCGCCGCGGCCCCGGGCCGCCAGCTCCTCCTCCTGCCGGGCCTGCATGAGGACGACCGCGAGGAGGCCCGCCGCCCGCTCGGCGGCCATCCGGTGGACGGGGGAGAGGGCGCCGGAGACCGCGAGCAGCACCAGACGGGCCCGCACCGAGCCCGTACCGGGGCCGCCGCCCGGAACGTCGACGAGGACCGTGCCGGTGGGCGGGCCGGACTCGCGTGCGGCGCGCTGGCCGCGGAGCCCGTCCCAGACCTGGAGCGGGTCGGCCGGCCCGGACTCGGTGCCCGCCGCGTACAGGAGCTGCCCCTCGGCGGTCTCCAGGAAGACGGGGTTCGCGGCGAAGTCGGAGAGGATCCGGAGCACCTGGGGCACCCCGCCGCCGCCGAGCAGCGCCTCGGTGCACTGCCGGTGGACCTCTTCGGCCTGCCTCTGGAGCGCGTAGTGGCCGTTGACGATCTCGGTGTGGATCTCCTCGGTGACCGCGACGAACGGCACCTCGCGGTGGAGCTGGACCAGCGGCAGCCCGGCGGTGCGGGCGGTCTCCACTATCGTCGCCGGGAGGCGGGCGAAGCGCGGGCCGAGCTCGACGACGAGGGCGGCGATGCCCCGGTCGGCGAGCCGGCGGACGAAGGCCCGCTGCTCGGCCGGCCGGGTGCCGAGGCCCAGGCCGGTGGTCAGCAGCAGCTCGCCGCCCTTCAGCAGGGACGCGATGTTGGGCACCTCGCCGGCGTGGACCCACCGGACGGTCCGCTGGAGCCGGTCGGCGCCGGTGACGACCTCCGGGAGGCCGCTGCGGAGCCCCGGGAGTTCGAGTGCCCGTTGTACGGTGATGCCGCCCTGCGTGTCCATGGGCGGACGGTATCGCCCATGGTGTTTCCCGGACATCTCCGCGCGGTCACGGGCCGGGTCGGTTCGCCCCCGGGGGCGACAACTCGTCGGGGCACGGCGGGAATTGTTCGACCGCGTGTCGCTTGTGTCCTACGTCACGCCCCTGGATGCTCTCGCGCCATGGCAGACACCTCCACCGCGAAGCCGGCGCCCCGCGTCGACCGGCTCAAGGCGAACTCCGTCGGGCTCGTCGGCGTCGTCTTCATGGCCGTGGCCACCGCCGCGCCGATCACCGCGATGACCGGTAACCTCCCCATCGCCGTCGGCTTCGGCAACGGCACCGGCGCACCCGCCGGATACCTCTTCGCCACCCTCGTCCTGACCGTCTTCTCCGTCGGCTACGTGGCCATGGCCAAGCGGATCACCGCCGCCGGCGCCTTCTACGGCTACATCTCGCACGGCCTCGGCCGGATCGCGGGCATGGCCTCCGGCATGCTCGCCGTCCTCGCCTACGTCGTCTTCGAGGCGTCCATCGTCGGCGTCTTCGCCTACTTCGCGAAGACCACCGTCGCCGACCAGCTCGGCGTCGACCTGCCGTGGATCCTCTACGCGGCCGCGATGCTGGCCGTCACCGCCGTCCTGTCGTACTTCGACATCAACCTGACCGCCAAGGCGCTCGGCGTCATGCTCATCGCGGAGATCGCCGTCCTCTTCGCGGTCGCCACCGCCGTCCTGGTCCACGGCGGCGGCCCCGACGGCATCCCCGTCGAGCCGGTCGACCCGAGGAACGCCTTCACCGGCGCCTCCGCCGGCCTCGGCCTCTTCTTCGCCTTCTGGTCCTGGGTCGGCTTCGAGTCGACCGCCATGTACGGCGAGGAGTCCCGCGACCCGAAGCGGGTCATCCCCCGCGCCACCCTGATCTCCGTCATCGGCGTCGGCCTCTTCTACATCTACGTGTCGTGGATGACCATCGCCGGGAACGGCCTCGCCGGCTCGGTGCAGCTGTCCTCCTCCGCCACCCCGCTCGACCTCTTCTTCGCGCCCACCCGGAGCTTCATCGGCGCCTGGGCCGTCGACGCCTTCCAATGGCTGCTGCTCACCGGCTCCTTCGCCTGCGGCATGGCCTTCCACCAGTGCGCCTCGCGCTACCTCTACGCCATCGGCCGCGAGGGCTTCCTCCACCCGGCCCTCGGCCGCACCCACCCCCGGCACGGCTCCCCCTACCTCGCCTCCTTCGTGCAGAGCGCGATCGCCGTCGTCCTCGTCGGCGCCTTCTGGCTCACCGGCCAGGACCCCTACATCCACCTCTACACGCTGCTCGCGATCCTCGGCACGATGGCGATCCTCATCGTGCAGACCCTCTGCTCCTTCGCCGTCATCGGCTACTTCCGCAAGAACCACCCCGAGGACCGGCACTGGTTCAGGACCCTCACCGCGCCCCTCCTCGGCGGCATCGGCATGATCGCCGTCGTCGTCCTCCTCGTCGTCAACATGGAGACCGCGGCCGGTCTCGCCGCCGACTCCCTCTTCTTCAAGGCGATCCCGTGGACCGTCGGCGGAGTCTTCCTCGGCGGACTCGCCCTCGGCCTCTACCTCAAGGCCAAGCGGCCGGCGCGGTACGAGATCATCGGCCGGATCGTCCTGGAGGACGCCGCCGAACGCGACGACGAGCAGGCGGAGCCCGTACCGGCCGCCACGAGCTGACCCGCACCGCCGGACCCCTCTTCTTCCTCCAGGAGCGCCCCATGGCACGCACCAACCCGATGCACCTCCTGAACCGCCTCGCCGCCGACCACGCCGACGCGCGCCGGCTCGGCCTCCCCGTCGACGAACTGCGCGGCCTGCGCGGCGACCCGCTCGGCCGCCGCACCCTCCTCAAGGCCGCCGCGGCGGCCGGGATCGCCGTCTCCGCCGGAGCCGCGCCCGCCGTCGCCGCCGTTCCCGACCCGCCGGTGCGGTCCGACGCCCGCGTCGCCGTCGTCGGCGCCGGCATCGCCGGGCTCACCGCCGCCCTCACCCTCCAGGACGCCGGCCTCGCCCCCGTCCTCTACGAGGCCGACCCGGCCCGCGTCGGCGGCCGCATGTGGACCCAGCGCGGCCACTGGGCCTACGGGCAGACCTCCGAGATCGGCGGCGAGCTCATCGACACCAGTCACAAGAAGATGCTGGAGCTCTGCCGCCGCTTCGGCCTCCCCACCGAGGACTTCCTCGGCGGGGGCCCCAACGGCGCCGAGGAGGTCCTCTGGTTCGACGGCGGCTACTACCCGCGCCACCAGGCCGACGAGGACTTCAACGGGGTCTACCAGGCGCTGCGCCGCGACCTGTCCGAGGCGGGGGAGGTCTTCTGGAACCAGACGACGCCCACCGGCACCGCCCTCGACGACATGTCGGTGTACGAGTGGATCGAGAGCCGCGTCCCCGGCGGGCACTCCTCGCCGCTGGGGAGGTTCATCGACGTCGCCTACAACGTCGAGTACGGGGCCGACACCACCGAACAGTCCTCGCTCGCCCTCGTCCTGCTCATGGGCTACCAGACCAATCCCGGCAACTTCAACATCTGGGGCCTGTCCAACGAGCGCTACCACGTCACCGGAGGCAACGACCGGCTCCCGAACGCCATCGCCGGCGCCCTGGCCCCCGGCACCCTCCGGATGGGCTTCTCCCTCCAGGCCGTACGGGCCAACGCCGACGGCACCCAGACGCTGACCTTCGCCGAGGGCGGCGCCACCCGGACCGTCACCGCCGACCACACGATCCTGTGCGTCCCGCTGCCGGTCCTCCAGCGGCTGGACCTCACCCGGGCCGGCTTCGACCCGCGCATGACGAACCTGCTCCGGGACGCCCGCATGGGCTACTGCACCAAGCTCAACATGCAGTTCGGCACCCGCCCGTGGCGCGGCACGGGCGCCTGGCCCGGGGTCTCCGCGGGCGACTGCTTCACCGACCTGGACGTGCAGCAGACCTGGGACACCACCAAGCTCCAGGGCGGCACCGGCGGCATCCTCATCCAGTACAACGGCGGCAGCCTCGCCCGGAACCTGAACCCCGCCGGCCCCTTCTCCACCGAGTCCGACCCGTACGTGCGGAACCTGGTGAACCGCTACCTCACCGGGATCGACGCCTTCTTCCCCGGCACCGCGCGGGCCTGGAACGGCCGGGCCCAGCTCTCCGCCTGGCACGAGAACCCGAACGCGCTCGGCGCCTACTCCTGCTGGCCGGTGGGCTACCTCCACCGGTACGCGGGATACGAGGGCAAGGCCCAGGGCAACGTCCACATCGGCGGCGAGCACTGCTCCTACGACTACCAGGGCTTCATGGAGGGCGGCGCCACCGAGGGCGAGCGGGCCGCCAAGGAGGTGGTCGACGCCCTGCGGTAGGGGTCAGGCCGCGGCCGCCGGCACGATGTTGTGGTTGAGGCGGAAGACGTTGTCGGGGTCGTAGGCGGCCTTCACGGCGGCGAGCCGCGGGTAGTTGCCGGCACCGAAACCGGCGACGACCCGCTGCTCGCCCTCCGTCCCGATGAAGTTGAGGTACACCGCGTCCGACGTCCACGGCCGCATGTCCGTCCGCACGTCGTGCACCCACTGGATGGCCCGTCCGTCGGCCGCCGGGTCCTCCCAGGTGGCGAAGGGGTGCACGGCCCACGGGTCGGAGCGCCACGGCAACGGGTAGTCGGCCGGGCCGCGGGCCACCGCGCCGCCCAGCGGGAACAGCACGTGCTGGGTGGCCGTGCCCTCCGGCAGCCGCTCCCCGCGGGCGCAGAACACGTCCACGGCCTCGTCGGGGAACGAGCCCAGGTACTCCGCCGACCAGTAGTTCCGCAGCCCGGGCGGGTCGTCCAGCATGCACTGGAGGTCCGCGTACGGCACCTCCTGGACGAGGTCCACCACCGGTCGCAGCGCGGACAGCGGACCGGCCAGGTGGCGCAGCCCGGCCACCGGGCCCGCGTACGTGACCAGCGCCGAGCACACCAGCTGCCCCACCAGGTGCGTGGGCACGAACGGCTCCGGCGGGGCGGGGAAGTACAGCACCCCGCCGCCCACCTCGTCCGGGCCCGTCTCCAGGAGCGTCCGGAAGGCCCGCACCACGTCGGGGCCCGAGCGCGGCGGGAAGAGCATCAGCGCGAAGCTCGTCGCGGGCAGTTCGTGCAGCCGGAGGGTCAGCGAGGTCGCCACGCCGAAGTTGCCGCCGCCGCCGTGCAGCGCCCAGAACAGCTCGGGGTTCTCCTCCGCGCTCGCCACCACGTGCCTGCCCTCGGCGGTGATCAGCTCGACGGAGAGCAGGTTGTCGCAGGCCAGCCCGAACTTCCGCTCCATCCAGCCGGAGCCGCCGCCCAGGGTGAAGCCGGCGACGCCGGTGGTCGAGACCCGGCCGCCGGTGGTGGCCAGGTGGAAGGGCTGGGTGGCGCGGTCCAGGTGGCTCATCAGGGCGCCGCCCTCGACCCGTACCGTCATGTGCTCGGGATCCGCGACCACGGCGTGCATCCGGCGCAGGTCGACCACCAGACCGCCGTCGACGGAGGAGACGCCGGCGACGCTGTGGCCGCCGCCGCGCACCGCGACGGGGAGCCCCGTCTCCCGCCCGAAGAGGATCGCGTTGGACACGTCGGCCTGGGTCGCGCACTGGGCGATGACCGCCGGACGGCGGTCGATCATGCCGTTGTGGATACGCCTGGCCTCGTCGTAGCCCGGATCGCCGGGTACGAGGACCTCACCGGCCAGATCCTCGCGGAGGCCGGCCAGGGCGGTGTCCGGAACGGTGGACTGGGGAGCCATGGGCTGCCCCCCCTTCGTTACGGGGGCCAGGACACTCTCATGGTAGGTCCGGCCCCCGGGGCACGCCGCTCGGCCGCTCAGCCGCCGTACGCGCCGCTCGCCGTCAGCCGCAGGGCCGTGTCGATCAGCGGGACGTGGCTGAAGGCCTGCGGGAAGTTGCCCACCTGCCGCTGGAGCCTCGGGTCCCACTCCTCGGCGAGCAGCCCCAGGTCGTTGCGGAGCGAGAGCAGCTTCTCGAAGAGGGTGCGGGCCTCGTCGACCCGGCCGATCATCGCCAGGTCGTCGGCGAGCCAGAACGAACAGGCGAGGAAGGCGCCCTCGTCGCCCTCCAGGCCGTCGACGCCCGCCTCCTCGCCGGCCGTCGGGTAGCGCAGCACGAAGCCGTCCTCCGTGGACAGCTCCCGCTGGATCGCCTCGATCGTGCCGATCACCCGCTTGTCGTCCGGCGGCAGGAAACCCATCTGCGGGATCAGCAGCAGCGAGGCGTCCAGTTCCTTGGAGCCGTACGACTGGGTGAAGGTGTTCCGCTCCTTGTCGTAGCCCTTCTCGCAGACGTCCCGGTGGATCTCGTCGCGCAGCTCGCGCCAGCGCTCCAGCGGGCCGTCCGCGTCGCCCGACTCGATCAGCTTGATCGTGCGGTCGACCGCCACCCAGGCCATGACCTTCGAGTGGGTGAAGTGCCGGCGCGGGCCGCGGACCTCCCAGATGCCCTCGTCGGGCTGGTCCCAGTTCTTCTCCAGGTACGCGATCAGCTTGATCTGGAGCAGCGAGGCGTAGTCGTTGCGGGACAGGCCCGTCATGTGGGCCAGGTGCAGGGCCTCGGTGACCTCGCCGTACACGTCGAGCTGGAGCTGGTTGGCGGCGCCGTTGCCGACCCGGACCGGGCCGGAGTTCTCGTACCCGGGCAGCCAGTCGAGCTCCGCCTCGCCGAGCTCCCGCTCGCCCGCGATGCCGTACATGATCTGGAGGTTCTCCGGGTCGCCGGCGACCGCGCGGAGCAGCCAGTCCCGCCAGGCGCGGGCCTCCTCGCGGTAGCCGGTGCGCAGCATCGAGGAGAGGGTGATGGCCGCGTCCCGCAGCCAGGTGTAGCGGTAGTCCCAGTTCCGTACGCCGCCGATCTCCTCCGGCAGCGAGGTCGTCGGCGCGGCGACGATCCCGCCGGTCGGCGCGTACGTCAGGGCCTTCAGGGTGATCAGCGAGCGGACCACGGCCTCCCGGTAGGGGCCGTGGTAGGTGCAGTGGTCCACCCAGTCGCGCCAGAAGACGGCGGTCGCCTCCAGGGAGCCCTCCGGGTCCGGCAGCGCCGGCGGCTCCTTGTGCGAGGGCTGCCAGGAGAGCGTGAAGGCGATCCGGTCGCCGGGGGTGACGGTGAACTCGGAGTAGGTGGTGAGGTGCTCTCCGTGGGTCTCGGCCTCGGTGTCGAACCAGACGGAGTCGGGTCCGGCGACGGCGACCGTGCGCTCGCCGACCTTGTGCACCCAGGGCACGATCCGGCCGTAGCTGAACCGCATCCGCAGCGCGGAGCGCATCCGCACCCGGCCGCTGACCCCCTCCACGATCCGGATCAGCTGGGGGGCGCCGTCGCGCGGCGGCATGAAGTCGGTCACCCGGACCGTGCCGCGCGGGGTGTCCCACTCGGACTCCAGGATCAGCGAGTCGCCCCGGTAGCGGCGACGGTCGGCGGGGGCCGGTTCGGTGTCGTCCGGGCCGGCTGGGCCCACTCTCCAGAAGCCGTGCTCCTCGGTGCCGAGCAGCCCCGCGAAGACCGCGTGCGAGTCGAAGCGTGGGAGGCAGAGCCAGTCGACGCTGCCGTCCCGGCAGACCAGCGCCGCGGTCTGCATGTCTCCGATGAGTGCGTAATCCTCGATACGCCCGGCCACGTGCTTCACTCCAGTCGAACGGCCTGTCCGCCCCTCGGGGCGCCTGCAGCAGATGTTGCGAGTTGCGAGAGGTGCCCGCGGTGCCAGTGTGCGGGATAGCCGGCTCCGGCAACGGGTCGAGGGGAGGCGACACGGACTCCCGGTCCGGTTCCGCGGGCGGGGGTGGTGCCGTCGGCCGGCCGCTCGGCGGCGTGGCCGGGCGGGATGGTCCGCACAGTAGTGACCGTGGTGATCACCCGCGTAACGCGCTGCTCCACACGGGTGAACAGGTCTTTTCGATGCGCCCCCGGAGCCCCGCCGGGCGCCGCGGACCGCCTCGCCACGGCCGGTCCCACCCGGTCGGCCGGTGTGCCGCCCGTGTGGCCGGAAGCGGTCTCCTGCTGTCACTGATACCCTGGTACCCCGTGGACCGGTGGGAAACGGCGCCAGCCGAAACCCCCGAAACCGCAGCGACGGCACCCCCGATTCTTCCGGAGGACCTGCCGCTTCGCACCTCCAAACGCGACCACGGGAGCCCCCTCTTGGCGATGCCGCCCAACACCACGACGACCAAGCACATCTTCGTCACCGGGGGTGTCGCCTCCTCCCTCGGCAAGGGCCTCACCGCCTCCAGCCTGGGTGCGCTCCTCAAGGCCCGGGGCCTTCGGGTCACGATGCAGAAGCTCGACCCGTACCTCAACGTCGACCCGGGCACGATGAACCCCTTCCAGCACGGTGAGGTGTTCGTCACCAACGACGGCGCCGAGACCGACCTGGACATCGGCCACTACGAGCGCTTCCTCGACGTCGACCTCGACGGCTCGGCCAACGTCACCACCGGCCAGGTCTACTCGCAGGTCATCGCCAAGGAGCGGCGCGGCGAGTACCTCGGCGACACCGTGCAGGTCATCCCGCACATCACCAACGAGATCAAGTCGCGGATCCGTCGCATGGCCACCGACGACGTCGACGTCGTCATCACCGAGGTCGGCGGCACCGTCGGCGACATCGAGTCGCTGCCCTTCCTGGAGACCGTCCGCCAGGTCCGCCACGAGGTCGGCCGCGACAACGTCTTCGTCGTGCACATCTCGCTGCTGCCCTACATCGGCCCCTCCGGCGAGCTGAAGACCAAGCCGACCCAGCACTCGGTCGCCGCCCTGCGCAACATCGGCATCCAGCCCGACGCGATCGTGCTGCGCGCCGACCGCGAGGTCCCGACCGCCATCAAGCGCAAGATCTCGCTGATGTGCGACGTCGACGAGGCCGCCGTGGTCGCCGCCATCGACGCCAAGTCGATCTACGACATCCCGAAGGTGCTGCACTCCGAGGGCCTCGACGCCTACGTGGTGCGCAAGCTCGACCTGCCCTTCCGCGACGTGGACTGGACCGTCTGGGAGGACCTCCTGGACCGCGTCCACAACCCCGACCACGAGGTCACCGTCGCGCTCGTCGGCAAGTACATCGACCTGCCCGACGCCTACCTCTCGGTCACCGAGGCCATGCGCGCCGGCGGCTTCGCCAACAAGGCGCGGGTCAAGGTCAAGTGGGTCACCTCCGACGACTGCAAGACCCAGGCCGGTGCCGAGAAGCAGCTCGGCGACTGCGACGCCATCCTCATCCCCGGCGGCTTCGGCGACCGCGGCGTCTCCGGCAAGGTCGGCGCCATCCAGTACGCCCGTGAGCACAAGGTGCCGCTGCTCGGCATCTGCCTCGGCCTCCAGTGCATCGTCATCGAGGCGGCCCGGAACCTGGCGGGCATCCCCGAGGCGAACTCCACCGAGTTCGACCCGGCCACCGCGCACCCCGTCGTCTCCACGATGGAGGAGCAGCTCGCCTACGTGGAGGGCGCCGGCGACCTCGGCGGAACGATGCGCCTGGGCCTCTACCCGGCGAAGCTCGCCGAGGGCTCGGTCGTCCGCGAGACCTACGAGGACGAGCCGTACGTCGAGGAGCGCCACCGTCACCGCTACGAGGTGAACAACGCGTACCGCGCCGAGCTGGAGAAGAAGGCCGGCCTGGTCTTCTCCGGCACCTCCCCGGACAACAAGCTCGTCGAGTTCGTCGAGTACCCGAAGGAGATCCACCCCTACCTGGTCGCCACCCAGGCGCACCCGGAGCTGAAGTCCCGCCCGACCCGCCCGCACCCCCTCTTCGCGGGTCTGGTCAAGGCGGCCGTCGAGCGCAAGACGGGCAAGAAGTAGCAAGGCGTTAACGTTGCCGGGGTACGGGTCCTGACGGACCGGTACCCCGGTTTCCGTGTGTGTGGGAGGACGCAGATGCAGGTGCAGGACACCCCGGAGGAGTGGCAGGTCGTGGCCACCGCCACCCCCTTCACGGGCAAGAAGACGAGTGTCCGCACGGACGACGTGGTCATGCCGGACGGCTCGGTCGCCCGCCGCGACTACCAGGTCCACCCCGGCTCGGTGGCCGTGCTCGCCCTGGACGCCGAGGACCGGGTGCTGGTGCTGCGTCAGTACCGCCACCCGGTGCGGCAGAAGCTGTGGGAGATCCCGGCCGGACTGCTCGACGTGCCCGGAGAGAACCCGCTGCACGCCGCGCAGCGCGAGCTGTACGAGGAGGCGTACGCCAAGGCGGGCGACTGGCGGGTCCTCGCGGACGTCTACACCACCCCGGGCGGCTGCGACGAGGCCGTAAGGATCTTCCTGGCCCGCGACCTCGCCGAGGCGGAGGGGGAGCGGTACGAGGTCTCCGAGGAGGAGGCCGACATGGAGGTGGCGCGGATCCCGCTGGCCGACCTGGTCCGCGGCGTCCTCGCCGGCGAGCTCCACAACAACTGCCTGGTCGTCGGGGTCCTGTCCCTGGTCGCCGCCCGCGCGGGCGAGGGCGAGGAGGCCCTCCGCCCGGCCGACGCGCCCTGGCCGGCCCGCCCGTTCGAGGCCTGACCGCAGGTCCGCGGGCCTCCTCGCGGATGCGCTCCGTGTCCGACCGATCTACGCTGCGTGGCGAGGGGGTCGATACGAGTCACCGACTGGGGCGCATCCATGTCCGATCCCTCCGGCGCGAAGAAGCCCGCGGAGCCCTCGCTGCTCTGCCCGAGCGCGCCGGCGGGCGAGGGCGCGATCGTCCTGGGCGTGGTGCGGTCCGACGGCACCGTCGGCTACCTCGGCGAACGACTGCCCGTCACGGCGGAGTTCCTGGACCGCCTCCGGTCCGGTCCCGCTCCGGAGGCGCGCTTCCGGTTCGGCGCGCCGTGCCGGGAGAGCGCCTGCGCGCAGTGGAGCGACGGGGGCTGCGGGCTCCCGGGCGGGCTCGCCGCGCTGGTGCCCCCGGAAGAGACCCCCGATGCGCTCCCGCGCTGCTCGATCCGGCGCCAGTGCCGCTGGTTCCACCAGCGGGGCGTCTCCGCGTGCCGTATCTGCCCGCTCGTCATGACCAGGGAAGCGGGGGTCCCGGCCGTCGGGGCCGGTCCCCACGGACGATCGGAGCAGCAGAGATGAGCAGTGCCCCGCAGGGCCCCAGGCAGGACGGCAGTCGCTTCGTCGTGGATCTCGGCGGCGTGAAGCTGCCCGCGATCCTGGAGAAGCAGGTCGAGACGGACATCCGCGCGGTGGTCCTCTCCGCGCTGAGCGAGTCGGAGGGCGCGGCGGCCAGGCGGCTGCCGGACTCGATCTTCGACCGCTTCCCCAACCGGACGCTGGGCCTGTGGCTGGACCCGGACGTGCCCTTCCCGGACCCCTGGGGGCCGCTCGGCCCCAAGGACCACACCCTCATCCTCCGGGAGGTGCTGAGCCGGCCCGTCCAGGTGATCCGCTACCTCGACCTGAAGGACGGGCAGGCCAGGCCGACCGGTGAGGAGGTGCTGGAGGCGGCGCTCCAGGTCGAGCAGATCGACGACTACACCAAGGAGCGGATGCGGGCGGTCCTGGAGCTGCTGCCCCGGCTGGAGGAGGCCAGGGCGGGACTGCCGCGGTCCGTGCAGCAGGAGCTGCGGGGGCTCCAGCGCAAGCTGGAGCAGGCCCCCGGCGTCGAGGGGAAGGTCCGGCTGCTCAGGGACCCCGGCCTGCGGAGCGCGAAGGACACGGAGGGGTACGTCGACGCCGGTCTGGAGCAGGCCGCGCTGATCCTGGAGGACGGGGCGTCCACCATCTACGCGCCGGACTTCTCCTTCTACCGGCTGCTGAGCGAGGGCCGGGGCGACGGCGGCGGGGGCGGCGGGACGACCGTGATGGCCAAGGAGAGCAACGGGGACCTGGAGGACACCGCGAACGCCGACGCCGTCGGCGCGGCCGCGGGCGGCGGGGCGGGGCTCGCCCTCGCCGGCGTCGGCGCGGCGGCGGGTGCCGCGGCGGGAGCCGCGGGCGCGTCCCTGGGCTGGGCGATCGGGAGCTTCCTCGCCTGGCTCTTCTGACCGCCGGGCCTCCGGCCGGCGTCGTGGTGCGTGCGCGGCGGTCACCCGTCGTGGTGCGTGCCGCGCGCCGGCCGTCCGGCGTGGTGCGTGCGCGGTGGCGGTCACCCGTCGTGGTGCGTGCCGCGGTGCCGGCCGGCCGTCGTACGGGGGTCGGGGTGGTCGGCTGTCGGCGTGGGTGGGCGGGGTGGTCGGCCTTTCGGTGGGGCAGTCGGAGTGATCGGTATGACTGTCTGCTGATCCGATCGGGGGATGTGCCCGCCACGCTCCGCCGGGTCCGCGCGGGGGGCTGAACTACGCTCGTACACGCCCATGCGGAGTCCCCCGCGGGGATCGGCTCGTGCGCAGGTGGACGGGAGTGTGGCCCGTGACGGATCAGGCGGTGGCGGCGGCCGGAAGCCGGCAGTTCTATGGCCGGCAGCGGGAGTTGAAGGCCCTCCGCGCCGACATCGAGCGGACCGGTCTGGACACCCTCACCGGCCGCAAGGAGCCCCGCGCCCGGGTCCTGCTCGTCGCGGGGCGGCCCGGCTCGGGGCGGACCGCCCTCGCCGAGGAGCTGATCGCCTCCGTCGCCGGCCGCTACCCCGACGGGGTCTACCGGGCACGGCTCACCGAGCCCGGCGGGGAGCCCGTCCCCACCGCCAGGGCCGCCCGTGAACTCCTGCGCGACCTCGGGGTCGAGGAGCCGCCGGGCGCCGCCGAGGACGAGCTGACCGAGCTGGTCCGCGAGGCGCTCGGGGGGCGCCGGGCGGTGCTGCTGCTCGACGACGCCGTCGACGCCGAGCAGGCCGAGCCGCTGCTCCCCGACAACCCCGACGCCCTGGTCGTCGCGGTGGCGCGGGGGCCGCTGACCGGCATTCCGGACGTCCGGCCCTGCACGCTCGGCGGGCTCGACCCGAAGTCCGCCATCGAGCTGCTGACCTCCGCCACCGGCTCGGTCCGGATCACCGTCGACCCGCAGGCCGCCGAGGCGCTGGTCGAGGAGTGCGGCGGGCTGCCCGCCGCGGTGGTCCTCGCCGGCGGCTGGCTGGCCGGACGGCCCGAGACCTCCGTCGCCGACCTCGCCAAACGGCTCCGCGGCCTGAACGGCGACCCCCTCACCCGCACCTTCCTCCTCGCCCACCAGGCGCTGCCCCAGCCGGCCGCCCGGATACTGCGCTACCTGGCGCTCGCCCCGCTCGGCCGGGCCGAGGCCCACACCGCCTCCGCCCTGGCCGGCTGCTCGGTCTCGGCGGCGACGACCACGCTCGCGGACTTCGCCCGGCTCGGACTGGTGGCCGAGACCGCCGACGGGCGGTACGAGGTCCCGGGCCATCTCGTCCCCCTGCTCCGCGCCCAGCTGGAGGAGCGCGACCGGCCCGCCGAGGTGCAGCTCGCCCGGGCCCGGATGCTGGAGCGGACCGTACGGCTCCTCCAGTCCTGCCGTGCGGTCACCGAACCCGAGGGCTCCCCGGCCCGGCGCAGGCTCGCCGGCCTGCCGCGCGCCCTGCGCTTCCCGACCCCCGAGGACGCCGCGCACTGGCTGGCCTCCCGCCGGACGGAGCTGCTGGCCTGCGCCCGGCTCGCGGTCGCCGACGGCGAGCTCGACACCCTCGCCCGCCGGCTCATCGCCTCCCTGGTGCGGGCGCTCACCGCGCACCACGGGGCCGAGGCGGCGGCCCCCGACCTCTACGGGCTGCACCGGCTCGTCCTCGACGTGGCCGAGCGGCGCGAACTGCACCGGGAGCGGGCCGCCGCCCTGCTCAACCTCGGCGACCTCGACGCCCGGACCGGCCGCACGAAGGATGCGCTGCTGCGATATCGGTTGGCCTGGGAGGTCGGAAGGCAGGCAAATGATCCGTATGCCACCGGTCGCGCGATGGAATCCGTAGGTGGCAGCTATCAGGAGCTCGGCGACTGGCAGCGGGCCGGCGACTGGTACGGCCGCGCCCTCGCCCAGCGCCTGGCCCATGACGAGCGGGCCGACCAGGCGCGCCTGTACGGCCGCCTCGGGGCCGTGCAGACCTACGCCGGGCGGTACGGCGAGGCGCTGCGGCACTGGCGGGCGGCCGCGGCCGGCTACCGCAGGCTCGGCGATCTCCCGGGCCACGCGCGGGCGTTGAGCGAGGCGGCCCGGGTGCAGGAGTACGCCGGGCGCCCCGAGGAGTCGCTGCGGACCTGCGAGGAGGCGGTCGAGTGGGCCCGGCGGGCCCAGGACACCCGGCTCCAGGCGGCGCTCCAGCTGCGGCTCGCCGACACCCTCGACCGGCTCGGGGACCCGGCTGCGGCGCGGCTCCACCGGGCTGCGGCGGACCGTCTGCTGGAAACGGAACGCTTTGCCTACGAAATCCGCAGTGGGTCCGCAGAAGATTAGTACTTTGAAAGGCTAGACAGCGGGAACTCCTTCATTAGACTGGTTCCGCCGCGTTCGAACGTGGTCTGCCCCGGTGCGCCGCAGTGCATCCGGGTATGTATCGCAGTGCACCAGTTATCCCCCTGATTCAAGGACCGTGATCGACGATGAAGGTCGGCATCCCCCGCGAGGTCAAGAACAACGAGTTCCGCGTGGCCATCACCCCCGCCGGTGTCCACGAGCTCGTCCGCAACGGCCACCAGGTCTTCATCGAGCAGAACGCCGGCGCCGGCTCCTCGATCACGGACGAGGAGTACGTCGCCGCGGGCGCCGAGATCCTCGCCACCGCCGACGAGGTCTGGGGCTCGGCCGACCTGCTCCTCAAGGTCAAGGAGCCGATCGCGGAGGAGTACCACCGCCTCCGCAAGGACCAGACGCTCTTCACCTACCTGCACCTCGCCGCTTCCAAGGAGTGCACGGACGCGCTCCTGGAGTCCGGCACCACCGCCATCGCGTACGAGACGGTCGAGACCGCGAACCGCGCGCTCCCGCTGCTCGCCCCGATGTCCGAGGTCGCGGGCCGGCTGGCCCCGCAGGTCGGCGCCTACCACCTGATGCGCTCGGTCGGCGGCCGCGGCGTCCTCCCCGGCGGCGTCCCCGGCACCCACGCCGGCAAGGCCGTCGTCATCGGCGGCGGCGTCTCCGGCTGGAACGCCACCCAGATCGCCGTCGGCATGGGCTTCCACGTGACCCTGCTCGACCGCGACATCAACAAGCTCCGCGAGGCCGACAAGATCTTCGGCACCAAGGTGCAGACGGTCGTCTCCAACGCCTACGAGCTGGAGAAGGCCGTCGTCGAGGCCGACCTCGTCATCGGCGCCGTCCTCATCCCGGGCGCCAAGGCCCCGAAGCTGGTCACCAACGAGCTCGTCGCCAAGATGAAGCCCGGAAGTGTCCTTGTCGACATTGCGATCGACCAGGGCGGCTGCTTCGAGGACTCGCACCCGACCACCCACGCCGAGCCGACCTTCCAGGTCCACAACTCGGTCTTCTACTGCGTCGCCAACATGCCCGGCGCGGTCCCGAACACCTCCACCTACGCGCTCACCAACGCCACGCTGCCCTACATCGTGTCGCTGGCGAACAACGGCTGGGTCGAGGCGCTCCGCCGCGACGCCGCCCTCGGTCTGGGCCTCAACACCCATGACGGCAAGGTGGTTTACAAGGAGGTCGCCGAGGCGCACGGCTACGAGCACGTCGAGCTGAGCACCCTCATCGGCTGACCTGGGAGCCGCCCCGCGGGGGCTCCGGCGGCGGTCCCGTCAACGCCCGCCGTCAATGTCACGCACCCGGCCGGACCTTGTTCGACAAGGTCCGGCCGGCTGTGTCTCCGGCCACGCCAAAACGTTCGGTCAACTCGTCTCGAACGTAACCCTTTAACCGTTTCGCACACCCCTGAAACGTGTGGATGCATGTCCGCGCACCCTTGACAGGGGCGTGTTCGGTTGCCGACACAACGGGCCGGGTCCGGGCGATTGTGTTGCTGCGGACCGGTGACACGCCATAGAGTCGCCAACCGTCGGCATGGTGCCACGCTGACAGATCGATAAATGTTCCTGGTCACATCCAAGGAGGTAAGACGACTTGTGAATGAGTCGACATTTACTCCCGGGAGCGGTGCGCCAGGTGCCCCGGTCGGCTCCGTCGCGGTGCGGACCTTCGCGACGCACCAGCCCATGACGACAACCCACACGCTGAAGACGATGGACGGCCTACACGTGAACGCCACGGCCGGCAACGAGATGGGCCGAGAGTCCACCCACTTCGCCGCCTACGACGAGCTGCCCGAGGGGCACTTCTACGACCCCGACGCCGAGTACGAGCCCGACCCGGAGTACGCGGCCACCCTCGCGCCCGACGCTGCCCGCCAGCGCCGCGAGCGGATCGGCCCCACCGGACGGCCGCTGCCGTACTTCCCGATCCCGGGCCCGCTGACCGACCACGGCCCGGCCAAGATCATCGCGATGTGCAACCAGAAGGGCGGCGTCGGCAAGACCACGTCGACCATCAACCTGGGCGCCGCGCTCGCCGAGTACGGACGACGGGTGCTGCTCGTCGACTTCGACCCGCAGGGAGCCCTGTCGGTCGGTCTCGGCGTGAACCCGATGGAGCTCGACCTCACCGTCTACAACCTGCTCATGGAGCGGGGCATGTCGGCGGACGAGGTGCTGCTCAAGACGGCGGTTCCCAACATGGACCTGCTGCCGAGCAACATCGACCTCTCCGCCGCGGAGGTGCAGCTGGTCTCCGAGGTCGCGCGCGAGTCCACGCTCCAGCGCGCCCTCAAGCCGCTGATGAACGACTACGACTACATCGTGATCGACTGTCAGCCCTCGCTCGGCCTGCTGACCGTGAACGCCCTGACGGCGGCGCACAAGGTCATCGTCCCGCTGGAGTGCGAGTTCTTCGCGCTGCGCGGTGTCGCCCTGCTGACCGAGACCATCGAGAAGGTCCAGGAGCGGCTCAACCCCGAGCTGGAGCTCGACGGCATCCTCGCCACGATGTACGACTCCCGGACCGTGCACTCCCGTGAGGTGCTCGCGCGCGTCGTCGAGGCCTTCGACGACCACGTCTACCACACGGTGATCGGCCGGACGGTGCGCTTCCCGGAGACCACCGTCGCCGGCGAGCCCATCACCACGTACGCCTCCAACTCCGTGGGCGCCGCCGCCTACCGCCAGCTCGCCAGGGAGGTGCTCGCCCGGTGTCACGCCGAGTGAGTCTGCCCGGAGCCGACGAACTCTTCCGTACGACCGGGGGGATGGCGCTGCAGTCGTCGTCGCCCCGCCGAACCGTTCCCGCTCCGGCGGGAGAGAGCGACACGGCGGCCGGCGCGGACGGCGGCGCCGCCGGCTCCGCCGAGCACGCGGCCGCCGACTCGGAGGCGGCCGAGCCGCGCACCCGGGAGACCGAGGCGGTCCCCGCGCAGCAGCCCGCCCCCGTGAAGGCCGCCGCCCAGGCGGCCGCTCCCGCGCGGCGCAGGGGGGGCCGGGCCGCGGCCCGCCGCCCCAGCGGCCGGGAACGGCACGACGAGAAGATCACGGTCTACGTCTCCGCCGAGGAGCTGATGGACCTGGAGCACGCGCGGCTGGTGCTGCGCGGCGAGCACGGCCTCGCCGTCGACCGCGGCCGGATCGTCCGCGAGGCGGTCGCCGTGGTCCTGGCGGACCTGGAGTCCCGCGGCGACGCGAGCATCCTCGTCCGTCGTCTGCGCGGCCGCTGACGGTAGCCTGCGGGGCGGCCCGCCCCCGCACCCCTGGAACCGCCCCCGATGCCCCAGCACGCTGACGAAACGTCCCGCCCACCGCGCCGCCGCGCGCTGGGACGGGGCGGCGGTCTTTCGGGCCGGGGTCCGGGGGACGTACCGCCCCTCGGGGACGTACCCGCCCCCGGGGGCGTACCGGACGAGCCCGGGCCCCTGCCCGGAACCGGGAAGGCCGGGGCCGAGGCCGAGGCCGAGGCCGAGGTCGGGTCCGAGGCTGAGGCCGGGCCGGATCCCGGGGGCGAGGCCGACGTCCTGCCCGACGTCCTGCCCGACGTCCTGCCCGACGGGCGGTCCGGGCCGGAGGGGGACGCGGCCGGAGCCGTACCGACCTCCGAAGCGCCGGGCGCCGGGGCCGGGTCGGCACCGGACGAGGGCGGTGACGGGCGGTTCACCGTGCGGCTCGCCAATTTCGAGGGGCCCTTCGACCTGCTCCTCCAGCTGATCACCAAGCACAAGCTCGACGTCACCGAGGTCGCGCTCTCGCAGGTCACCGACGAGTTCATGGCCCACCTGCGGGCGCTCGGACCGGACGGGGACCTCGACCAGACCACCGAGTTCCTGGTGGTCGCCGCCACGCTGCTCGATCTCAAGGCGGCCCGGCTGCTGCCCGCCGCCGAGGTGGAGGACGAGGCCGACCTCGCGCTCCTGGAGGCCCGCGACCTGCTCTTCGCCCGGCTCCTCCAGTACCGCGCGTACAAGCGGATCGCCGAGATCTTCGCCGAGCGCTGGGAGAGCGAGGGCCGGCGTCGGCCCCGGACCGTCGGCCTGGAGCCCCACCACGCCGAGCTGCTGCCCGAGGTGGTGATCTCGATCGGGGCCGAGGGCTTCGCGAAGCTCGCCGTGAAGGCCATGCAGCCCAAGGCCGCGCCGCAGGTCTACGTGGACCACATCCACGCCCCGCTGGTCAGCGTCCGCGAGCAGGCGGGGGTCGTCGCCGCCCTGCTCCGCGAGCGCGGCACCCTGGACTTCCGGGAGCTGGTCGAGGACGCCGGGGACACCCTGACCGTCGTCGCCCGCTTCCTCGCCCTCCTGGAGCTGTACCGGGAGAAGGCCGTCGCCCTCGACCAGGAGGACCCGCTGGGCGCGCTCAGGGTCTCCTGGACCGGCGGCGACGGCGAGACCCGCGTGACCGAGGAATTCGACCAGGAGGACCAGCCGGTATGAGCGACCTCAAGCCCGCCCTCGAAGCCGTCCTGATGGTCGTCGACGAGCCCGCCACCGAGACCCACCTCGCCAAGGTCCTCGACCGCGCCCCGCGCGAGGTGGCCGACGCCCTCCACGAGCTGGCCGACGAGTACACCGCCGACGGGCGCGGCTTCGAGCTGCGCCGGGTCGCCGGCGGCTGGCGCTACTACACCCGCCCCGCCCACGCCGCCGCCGTCGAGGCCTTCGTCCTGGACGGCCAGCAGGCCCGGCTGACCCAGGCCGCCCTGGAGACCCTGGCGGTGGTCGCGTACCGCCAGCCGGTCAGCCGCTCCCGGGTCTCCGCCGTCCGCGGGGTCAACTGCGACGGCGTGATGCGGACCCTCCTCCAGCGGGGTCTCGTGGAGGAGACGGGCGCGGAACCCGAAACAGGTGCGATCCTGTACAGGACGACGAACTACTTCCTGGAGCGGATGGGCCTGCGCGGCCTGGACGAGCTCCCGGAGCTCGCGCCCTTCCTCCCCGAGGCGGACGCGGTCGAACCGGACTCCCTGGAAGGCGTTCCGTCGTTCGATCCCGACAGGGACGAACCAGCGGACGAAGAGACGACGGAAGTTTGATGCGAAGCAGCAGCGGCAGGAACAGCGGAAACAACGGCGGGAGCCGTGGTGCCAAGAGCGGCGGCCGCGGCAACGACTACCGGGGCGCGGGCAACAACCGCGACGAGCGCGGCCAGAGCGCCGGCCGCCCCCGCAAGACCCGCCCCGAGGAGCGCAGCTACGACGTGAGCATGCCCTCGGACGGCGCCAAGGGCGGCTCCGGCGGCGCCCGCAAGGGCCGCGGCGACGCGGCCCGCGGCGGTGCCAAGGGCGGCCCGAAGCAGTCCCCGAAGCAGCAGCAGCAGCGGAGTGGCGGCCGCGCGGCCGCTCCGGCGCGCTCGCGGGAGTACGACGCCAGGGCCGAGGAGCGCAACCGCGAGCGGTACGCGAACAAGCCCCAGGTCAAGACCCCCAAGACCTTCCCGGGCGCCGAGCAGGAGGGCGAGCGGCTGCAGAAGGTGCTGGCCCGCGCCGGTTACGGCTCGCGCCGCGCCTGCGAGGAGCTGATCGAGCAGGCCCGCGTCGAGGTCAACGGCGAGATCGTCCTGGAGCAGGGCCTCCGCGTGGCGGAGAGCGACGAGATCCGTGTCGACGGCCTGTCCGTCGCCACGCAGTCGTACCAGTTCTTCGCGCTGAACAAGCCGGCCGGCGTCGTCTCCACCATGGAGGACCCGGACGGCCGCCAGTGCCTGGGCGACTACGTCACCAACCGCGAGACCCGGCTCTTCCACGTCGGCCGGCTCGACACCGAGACCGAGGGCATCATCCTGCTCACCAACCACGGCGAGCTGGCCCACCGTCTCACCCACCCCAAGTACGGCGTGAAGAAGACCTACCTGGCCGCCGTCACCGGTCCGCTGCCCCGCGAGGTCGGCAAGCGGCTCAAGGAGGGCGTCGAGCTGGAGGACGGCTACGCCCGCGCCGACCACTTCCGCGTGGTCGAGCAGCTCGGCAAGAACTACCTGGTCGAGGTCGTGCTCCACGAGGGCCGCAAGCACATCGTGCGCCGGATGCTCGCCGAGGCGGGCTTCCCCGTGGAGAAGCTGGTCCGCACCGCCTTCGGCCCGATCGGCCTGGGCGACCAGAAGTCGGGCTGGCTGCGCCGCCTGTCCAACACCGAGGTCGGCATGCTGATGAAGGAAGTCGGTCTGTAGGACCCGCCTCCGCCCGGAAGGGGCCCGTATCCGCGACGCGGACACGGGCCCCTTCGCGTTCTCCGGTCTTGCGCGCGGCCCCTGCCGCCCTTGTGCCGGACCCCCGCCGCCTTTTATAGTCAGAGTGACTCTTAAGGAGGCGGGCGTGAGCCTCGCGGACGTACTCGAACCCCTCCAGCGGCCCCTCTTCACGCTGCTGGACACCCCGGTCGGCTGGACCGAGGTCCTCGGCTTCGGCACCGGTGCCCTCTGCGTCTGGCTCGTCGCCCGGCAGCACCTCGCCAACTGGCCGATCGGCATCGCCAACAACCTCTTCTTCGTCCTGCTCTTCACCCAGGCCGGCCTGTACGCCGACGCCGGCCTCCAGATCGTCTTCATCGTCCTCGCCGCGTACGGCTGGTGGACCTGGACCCACGGGGGTGGACCAGGCTCCGCCGAGGCCCTTCCGGTGCGACGCACCACCCGCACCGAATGGACCTGGCTGCTCGCGGCGGGGACGGTGGGGACCCTCGCCCTCACCCTCCTCCTGGACCGGGCCACCGACTCCACCGTCCCCTTCTGGGACGCCCTCACCACCGGCCTCTCCCTCATGGCCACCTACGGCCAGTGCCGCAAGCGGCTGGAGTCCTGGTGGCTGTGGATCGCCGCCGACGTGGTCTACGTCCCCCTGTACGCGCACAAGGGCCTCTACCTGACCTCGCTGCTGTACGTCGGCTTCATGGCCCTCTGCGTGGCCGGCCTGCGCGGCTGGAGCCGCGACCTCGCCGCCGCCCGCCGCCCGCTGGAGGCCGTGGCATGACCGCGTACGGCCACGGGCTCGTGCTCGGCAAGTTCTATCCGCCGCACGCCGGCCACCACCACCTCGTCCGCACCGCCCTCGCCGCCTGCGAGCGCGTCACCGTCCTCGTCTGCGCCTCCTCCGTCGAGTCCGTGCCGCTGGAGGAGCGGCTCGCCTGGATGCGCGAGGTCCATCCCGAGGCCCTCGTCGTCGGCGCCGTCGACGACATCCCCGTCGACCTCACCGACCCCGACGTCTGGGACGCCCACATGGCCGTCTTCCGGGCCGCCGTCCCCGAGCCCGTCGACGCCGTCTTCACCTCGGAGCCGTACGGCGAGGAGCTCGGCCGCCGCTTCGGCGCCGCCTCCGTCGCCGTCGACCCCGACCGGCACCGCTTCCCCGTCTCCGGCACCGCCGTCCGCGCCGACCCCGTCGGCACCTGGGACTTCCTTGAGCCGCCCGTGCGGGCCGCGCTCACCCGCCGGATCGTCGTCCTCGGCGCCGAGTCCACCGGCACCACCACCATGGCCCTCGCCCTCGCCGACCACTACCGGCGGCGCGGCGGGACCTGGGCGCGCACCCGGTACGTCCCCGAGTACGGCCGCGCGTACAGCGAGCTCAAGCTCGCCGAACTGCGGGCCGCGCGCCCCGGCGCCGCCTGGTCCGAGGTCGCCTTCCACACCGCCGACTTCCCCGTCATCGCCCAGCGCCAGGCCGAGCTGGAGGAGGAGGCCGCCCGCGACGGCTCGCCCGTCCTCTTCTGCGACACCGACGCCTTCGCCACCACCATCTGGCACGAGCGGTACATGGGCACCACCAGCCCCGCCACCGGCGAGATCGCCGCCCGCGGCCGGCAGCACCTCTGGCTGCTCACCGACCACCGCGGCGTCGACTTCGAGGACGACGGACTGCGCGACGGCGAACACCTCCGCCCCTGGATGACCGCCCGCTTCCTCGCCCAGCTCGCCCAGAGCGGCCGCCGCACCGTCGTCCTCACCGGCCCCCACGAGGAGCGCCTCGCCACCGCGGTCGCCGCCGTCGACGCGCTGCTCGCCGAGGGCTGGCACCTCGCCGACCCGCTCCCGGAGCGCCGATGAGCACCCGCCCCGAGGGGTACGACCCCCGGGCCTTCGAGCCCTTCGCCGTCACCGTCGACCTCGCCGTCCTCACCGTCCGCGCCGGCCGGCTGCACGTCCTCCTCGTCCAGCGCGGCCAGGAGCCGTACGCGGGCGCCTGGGCGCTCCCCGGCGGCTTCGTGCTGCCCCGCGAGTCCGCCGGCGCGGCCGCCCGGCGCGAGCTCGCCGAGGAGACCGGACTGCCCGGCGCCACCGTCGCCGGCCTCCACCTCGAACAGCTCCGCACCTACACCGAACCGGACCGCGACCCCAGGATGCGGGTCGTCTCCGTCGCCTACACCGCCCTCGTCCCCGACCTGCCCGAACCGCGCGGCGGCGGCGACGCGGCGGAGGCCCGCTGGCTGCCCTACGACGAGGTCCCGGCGCTCGCCTTCGACCACGACCTGATCCTCGCCGACGCCCGCGACCGCGTCGGCTCCCAGCTGGAGTACACCTGCCTCGCCACCGCCTTCTGCCCGCCCGAGTTCACCCTCGGCGAGCTGCGGGAGGTGTACGAGACGGTCTGGGGCGTCCCGCTCGACCGCCCCAACTTCCGGCGCAAGGTCCTCACCACCCCCGGCTTCGTCGAAGCCGTGGAAGGACCCCCGCGCCGCACCGGCGGACGGGGGAAACCGGCCGCGCTCTACCGGGCGGGGGAGGCCACCGCCCTCCACCCGCCGCTGCTCCGACCGGAAGGACGATCCGCATGAACAAGCAGGCTGCCACGGGGACGCTGATGGGGCTGGCGCTGGGGGACGCGCTCGGCTTCCCGACCGAGTTCAACGACGTGCCGTCGATCCTCGCCAAGTGCGGACCGTGGCGGACGATGGAGCTGCCGGTGACGCAGGGGACCGCGTACATCACCGACGACACCCAGATGACCCTCGCCTTCGCCCGGGGCGTCCGGACCGCCATGGAGCGTGGCTTGCTCACCCCGCACCGGCTCACCCGGCCCGTCCGCGACGAGTACGTCGACTGGTACCACTCCCCGGAGAACAACCGGGCCCCGGGACGCACCTGCCTGCTGGCCTGCCGACTCCTCGACAGCGACCGGGCCTGGCAGGACGCCAGCCAGATCGGCTCCAAGGGCTGCGGCGCCAACATGCGGGTCGCCCCCATCGGGCTGGTCCCCGGGCTGAGCGAGGAACAGCGGGCCGGCGCCGCCCAGCTCCAGGCCGCGCTCACCCACGGGCACCCCACCGGGCTCGCCGCCTCCGACCTCACCGCGCGGGCCGTGTGGCTGCTCGCCCGGGGGGTGGACCCGGCCGGGCTCGTCGGGCAGCTGCGCTCGTACGCGTACGAGAACCGCGACCGGTACCACGAGCGCTGGCTCGGCGACCTCTGGACCCGCTCCCAGGACCCGGACGCCGGGCACTTCGTCCGGCGCGGCTGGGACGAGTGCCTCGCCGTGCTCGAACGGCTCGACTCCGTGCAGCGCACCGCCGACCCGGAGCTCGACCCCTGTACGTACACGGGCGACGGCTGGATCGCGGAGGAGGCGCTCGCCACCGGGCTGCTCTGCTTCCTGCTCTTCCCCGGCGAGCCGCTGACCGCCCTGCGCCGGGCCGCCTGCACCCGCGGCGACTCCGACTCGATCGCGGCCCTCGCCGGCGCCTTCGCGGGCGCCCACCTGGGGGCGGACGCCTGGCCGGCGGAGTGGACCGCGCGGATCGAGCACCGGGACGAGCTGCTGGAACTCGGGGCCCTCTGGGACGCGTGATCGACTTCTGGGAGGCTTGGGCCCCATGACGCTCACCCTTGAGGCCCACAAGGCCGGACTGACCGCCGTCGTGGCCGGGGAACCGGACCCCCTCCTCTTCGCCACCGTCTCCGGCGCGCACCTGTACGGCTTCCCGTCCCGCGACTCCGACGTGGACCTGCGGGGCGTCCACCTGCTGCCGGCGGAGGCGCTGGTCGGACTCCGGGAGCCCGAGGAGACCCGGGACCGGATGTGGACGCGGGACGGCGTCGAGATGGACCTCGTCACGCACGACCTGCGGAAGTTCGCCCGGCTGATGCTGCGCCGCAACGGCTACGTCCTGGAGCAGCTCACCTCGCCGCTGGTCGTGCACACCACCCCGCTCCACGCCGAGCTCACCGCCCTCGTGCCCGGGGTGCTCACCACCCACCACGCCCACCACTACCGGGGCTTCGCGGCCACCCAGTGGCGGCTCTTCGAGAGGAGCGGCGAGCTCAAGCCGCTGCTCTACACCTACCGGGCGCTGCTCACCGGCATCCACCTGATGCGCTCCGGCGAGGTCCAGGCCCATCTGCCGACCCTGGTGGGGGAGGTGCCGGAGGCCCCGGCCCGGATCCCGGACCTGGTCGCCGCGAAGACGGCCGCCGAGCACGGGGACGCCGGGGTGGCGGCGCAGGACGTACGGGCCGAGGTGGAGGCGCTGCACGGCGTGCTCGACGCGGCGCGGACGGACTCGGACCTCGCGGACGCGGTCCGGGCCGGCGACGCCCTGCACGACCTGGTCGTACGGGCCCGGCTAGTGCTGTGACCGCGAAGGTTCACCGGGTCGCGACGCCCGGCACGGCACCTCGCCGCGTTGTCGGACCACGCAGGTACGTCCCGTACGAGTCGTGGCCCTCCGCCTTGCGATGCACCGCACCGGACGCCGCGACCCGGCAGACCTTCGCGGCCACAGCACTAGACGTCCTGAAGGGCTGAGGCGCGGCGGGCGCGGACCAGGAGGTCCTGCACGCGCGCGTGGTCGGGGCCGGCCGGCAGCGGGCTGGAGTCGAGGGCGGTGTCGGCCTCGTCCTGGAGGCGGTTCATCCACGCCTCGACCTCGGCCCACGGGACCTCGCCGCGCTTGACGGCGAGCAGCCGCTCCCGGTCCCCGCCCACGTCGATCCGCAGCTCGCCGGTGCGCAACAGGTCCCGGCAGCTGCCCAGCAGCCGCAGCAGGTGCATGGCGTGCTTCCAGCGCGGCCGCCCGTACTGGCGGACGTCGGCCTCCAGCTTGCGGCGCTGGCCGGCCGCGTACCGGACGAAGGTGCCGTGGGCCTGGCGGGAGAGGAAGGCGCCGCGCAGGTCGAGGAGTTCGCGGCCCCAGTCGGTGGTGTGGGTGACGAGCGGGGAGTGGAGGCACTCCAGGACGTTGGGGTTGTTACGGAGGGCCAGCTCGCAGAAGCGTTCCAGCTCCCAGCTGAACTGCTCGGGGGCCGGGCCCTCGACGTGCGCCGGGGGCTTGTCGAAGCGCCAGAAGAGCGGGGTCGGGGCGAGGTAGACGCCCCGGGCGTCGGTGTCGCTGTCCTCGGTCGCCAGACCGAAGGCGCGCGAGCCCATCACACAGGCGTAGACGGTGTGCTCGCGCACCAGCGCCTCGGGGGACATGTCCATGGCGGCCAGGCTACGCGAGGGTGATCGTCTCCCCGGAGACGGTGATCTCCTCGGCGGGCAGCGGCCGCGGCGCCGGGCCGGCCTTCACCGCCCCGTCGGTGATGGCGAACCTCGAACCGTGGCACGGACAGTCGATCGTGCCGTCCGCGACCTTGTTCACCGTGCAGCCCTGGTGGGTGCAGATCGCCGAGAACGCCTTGAACTCGCCCTTCGTGGGCTGCGTCACGACGACCTTGCGTTCCGCGAAGACGGTGCCGCCGCCCACCGGGATCTCCGAGGTGCTCGCCAGCGGGGTGCCTCCGGCCGTGCCCGACGCGGAGGGCGCGGTGGCGGTGGGCTCCGCGGAGGGCGGGGCGCTCGACTCCGTACCGCCGTCGCCGCCGTCGTCGTCCGAGCCGCAGCCGGTGGTCGTCGCCGCGGTCGCCGTGGTCAGGGCCGCCGCGGCGAGCAGGACCGTCCGGCGGGGTGTCGTCCGTGAAGTCATACGGCCAGCTTCGCCCCGTCCGCGCCGCCGTCCCCGCAACACGCCGGGTCCGGCCTACACCCAGGGCACCAACTCCCTCGCACGGCCGTCCGCGTCCCGCAGCACCTCCAGGACGGCCGTCACCGCGGCCCGCTCGACCGGCCCGTACACGTGGGGGAAGACCCGGTCCTCCGAACCCTCCCAGCGGACCTCCCCGGAGAGCAGGGCCGCGTCGATCACCAGCACCAGCAGCGGGCCCGGCGCGTCCCGGTAGTGGGCGTCGGCGATCGCGAGCGCGGCCTGCTCGTCCGGCGAGCAGTGCACGAAGCCCTCGGCGGCGAGCGACGGCGGGGCGTAGGGGAGACCGGGGTCCGCGGACCACTCGTCCAGCGGTACGACATGGAGCAGCATCCGCCCTTTCTACCCGCCCGGCGCCCCCGCCTCCACCGAGTGGCGGAATCACCCTGGAGGGGTGAGATTGAGGCGATCGGGACTGTTCACCGGACGAAAGGCGGAACCACCATGGCGGGCAACGATCTCGGCAGCCTCCTCGGCTCCCTGCTCGGCGGGGGCGGCGGGCAGGGCGGAGGCGGCGCCGGCGGCATCCTGGGCTCCCTGCTCGGCGCCCTCGCGGGCGGCGGCCAGGGGAGCGGCGGCGCGGGCGGCGCCGGTGGGCAGAACCCGCTCGGCGGCCTGCTCGACATGCTCGCCAAGTCAGGCCTCGCCGACCAGGCCCAGTCCTGGATCGGCACGGGAGAGAACAAGCCCGTCGAGGGCACCCAGATCGCCCAGGCGCTCCCCGACGAGACCCTCCGGAAGGTCGCCCAGGACGCCGGGGTCACCCCGCAGCAGGCCGCCGACGAGATCGCCCGGTCGCTGCCCCAGGCCGTCGACAAGCTGACGCCGGGCGGATCGCTGCCGCAGGGCGGCTCGCTGGAGGACATCATCCGGTCGCAGAAGCTCTGACCCGGGAGGTCGGTCCCGCACCGCACCGCACCGCGCCCGTCCCGCGTCTCGCGGGACGGGCACACGCGCGCCCGCGGGCGGCGGGCTGACTAGGCTGGCCCCTTACCGCCACCGCCCTGCCGCGCCCCCAAGGACATCCCCCCGTGAGAACAGCGCTCGTCATCGGAACCGGACTGATCGGCACCTCCGCCGCCCTCGCCCTCGCCGGGCGGGGCGTCACGGTCCATCTGCGCGACCACGACCCGGCGAGCGCCCGGACCGCCGCGGCGCTCGGGGCGGGCACCGACGCGGAGCCCGAGGGCCGGGTGGACCTCGCGGTCGTCGCCGTACCGCCGGCGCACGTCGCCACCACGCTCGCCGACGCCATGCGCGCGGGGGCGGCCCGCGGCTACCTCGACGTGGCCAGCGTCAAGGGCGGACCGCGCCGGGACCTGGAGGCCACGGGCCTCGACCTCACCTCGTACATCGGCAGCCACCCGATGTCCGGCAAGGAGCGTTCGGGCCCGCTGGCGGCCACCGCCGACCTCTTCGAGGGCCGGCCCTGGGTGCTCACCCCGACCCGGGACACCGACACCGAGGTGCTCAACCTCGCGCTGGAGCTCGTCGCGCTCTGCCGGGCCGTGCCCGTCGTCATGGACGCCGACGCCCACGACCGGGCGGTCGCCCTCGTCTCCCACACCCCGCAGCTCGTCTCCTCGATGGTCGCGGCGCGGCTGGAGGAGGCCGAGGAGTCGGCCGTACGCCTCTGCGGCCAGGGGATACGGGACGTCACGAGGATCGCCGCGTCCGACCCGCGCATGTGGCTGGAGATCCTCTCCGCCAACCCCGGGCCGGTCGCGGACGTCCTCGCCGGGGTCGCGGCGGACCTCGACGAGACGGTGCGGTCGCTGCGGTCCCTCCAGTCCTCGGACGAGGAGAAGCGGCGCGACGGCGCGGCGGGGGTCGAGGACGTGCTCCGCCGTGGCAACGCGGGCCGCGCCCGCGTCCCGGGCAAGCACGGTGCCGCCCCCACGGCCTACGAGACGGTCGCCGTCCTCATCAGCGACCGGCCCGGCGAGCTGGCCCGCATCTTCGCCGACGCCGGTCGGGCGGGGGTCAACATCGAGGACGTCCGCATCGAGCACGCGACCGGCCAGCAGGCGGGCCTGGTCCAGCTCATGGTCGACCCCAAGGCCGCCCCCGCCCTCTCCCAGTCCCTCCAGACCCAGGGCTGGTCCCTCCGCACGCCCTGAGTCGGTCCGCCGCCGGCGGCGGGCACGGGCCCGCACGGGGACTCGGTAACCTTGTAGGGGTCCGGGCTGTCGCCGGGGCCCCCACCCACCCAGGAAGGTCACCCACCGTGGAATCCGTGATCGTCGCCATCGACGGCCCCTCCGGCACGGGAAAGTCGAGCACCTCCAAGGCGGTCGCCGCCAAGCTGGGGCTGAACTACCTGGACACGGGCGCCCAGTACCGGGCGATCACCTGGTGGATGATCGGCAACGGCGTGGACGTGGACGACGCCGACGCCGTGGCGAACGCCGCCGGCAAGCCCGTCATCGTCTCCGGCACGGACCCGTCCCGCCCGACGATCACCGTCGACGGCGTCGACGCCTCCGGTCCGATCCGGACGGAGGAGGTCACCTCCCGGGTCAGCGCGGTCAGCGCCGTCCCCGAGGTCCGCGCGCTCATCACGGAGCTCCAGCGCCGCATCGCCCGCGAGGCCGAGTACGGCATCGTCGTCGAGGGCCGGGACATCGGCACCACCGTCCTCCCCGACGCCGACCTCAAGATCTTCCTCACCGCCTCGCCCGAGGCCCGCGCCGCCCGCCGCTCCGGCGAGCTGAAGGGCGTGGACGTGCGGGCCACCCAGGAGGCCCTGGTCAGGCGGGACGCGGCGGACTCCAGCCGCAAGACCTCCCCGCTCGCCAAGGCCGGGGACGCGGTCGAGGTCGACACCACCGAGCTCACCCTGGACCAGGTCATCGAGTGCGTCGTCACCCTGGTGGAGGAGAAGCGGGCGGCCGTCAAGTGACCCAGCCGTCCGCGAAGGGCGCCGCGGTGGGCCGCCGCATAGGCATCGGGCTGATGTACGGCTTCTGGAAGCCGCGCGTCCTCGGCGCCTGGCGGGTGCCGGCCTCCGGGCCCGTCATCCTCGCCGTCAACCACGCGCACAACATCGACGGCCCCATGCTCATGGGCACCGCTCCGCGCCCCGTGCACTTCCTCATCAAGAAGGAGGCGTTCGTCGGGCCGCTGGGCGGCTTCCTGGAGGGCATCGGCCAGCTCAAGGTCGACCGGGACTCCACGGACCGGACGGCGATCGGCAACGCCCTGGGCGTGCTGGAGCAGGGCGGGGTCCTCGGGATCTTCCCCGAGGGGACCCGCGGCGAGGGGGACTTCGCCTCGCTCCGCGCCGGACTCGCCTACTTCGCCGTCCGCGGCGGCGCCCCGATCGTGCCGGTCGCGGTGCTGGGCAGCACCGATCGGCCCGGGCGGCTGGTGAAGGGGCTGCCGGCCCTCCGCAGCCCGGTGGACGTCGTCTTCGGGGAGGCCTTCGAGGCCGGCGACGGCAGCGGGCGGCGTACCCGCAAGGCGCTGGACGAGGCCACGCTCCGCATCCAGGAGCACCTCACCGGCCACCTGAAAAACGCCAGGCGCCTCACCGGGCGCTGAGCCACACTCTCAGTAGTGGGCCCACGGCTCCGGCCGCCGGAACCACCGACCACGAATGATCAAGGAACGGACTTCATGAACGACCAGCACGACCACGGGGCACTTGGCGACGCCGAGTACGCGGAGTTCATGGAGCTCGCCGCGGAAGAGGGCTTCGACATCGAGGCCGTCGAGGAGGCGATCGAGGAGGCCGGCCACGGCCCGCTCCCCGTCCTCGCCGTCGTCGGCCGCCCGAACGTCGGCAAGTCGACCCTGGTGAACCGCATCATCGGCCGCCGCGAGGCGGTCGTCGAGGACAAGCCGGGCGTCACCCGCGACCGCGTCACCTACGAGGCCGAATGGGCCGGCCGCCGCTTCAAGATCGTCGACACCGGCGGCTGGGAGCAGGACGTCCTCGGCATCGACGCCTCCGTCGCCACCCAGGCCGAGTACGCCATCGAGGCCGCCGACGCCTGCCTCTTCGTCGTGGACGCCACCGTCGGCGCCACCGACACCGACGAGGCCGTCGTCAAGCTGCTCCGCCGCGCCGGCAAGCCGGTCGTGCTGGCCGCCAACAAGGTCGACGGCCAGTCCGGCGAGGCCGACGCGGCCACGCTCTGGTCCCTGGGCCTCGGCGAGCCGTTCCCGGTCTCCTCGCTGCACGGCCGGGGCACCGGCGACCTCCTCGACGAGGTCCTGCGGAAGCTGCCCGAGGCCCCCGAGCAGACCTTCGGCAAGGCCGTCGGCGGCCCCCGCCGCATCGCCCTCATCGGCCGCCCCAACGTCGGCAAGTCCTCCCTGCTCAACAAGGTCGCCGGCGAGGACCGCGTGGTCGTCAACGAGCTGGCCGGCACCACCCGCGACCCGGTCGACGAGCTGATCGTGCTCGGTGGCCGGACGTGGAAGTTCGTCGACACCGCCGGCATCCGCAAGAAGGTCCACCTCCAGGCCGGCGCCGACTACTACGCCTCCCTCCGTACGGCCGCCGCCGTCGAGAAGGCCGAGGTCGCGGTCATCCTCATCGACACCACCGACAACATCTCGGTGCAGGACCAGCGGATCATCACGATGGCCGTCGAGTCCGGCCGCGCCATCGTGATCGCGTACAACAAGTGGGACGAGCTCGACGAGGAGCGCCGTTACTACCTGGAGCGCGAGATCGAGACCGAGATGCAGCAGGTCGCCTGGGCGCCCCGGGTCAACGTCTCGGCCAAGACCGGCCGCCACATGGAGAAGCTGGTCCCGGCGATCGAGACGGCCCTCGCCGGTTGGGAGACCCGCGTCCCCACCGGCCGGCTCAACGCCTTCCTCGGCGAGCTGGTCGCGGCCCACCCGCACCCCATCCGCGGCGGCAAGCAGCCCCGCATCCTCTTCGGCACCCAGGCCGGCACCAAGCCCCCGCGCTTCGTGCTCTTCGCCTCCGGCTTCCTGGAGGCCGGCTACCGCCGCTTCATCGAGCGCCGGCTGCGCGAGGAGTTCGGTTTCGAGGGCACCCCGATCCACATCTCGGTCCGCGTGCGCGAGAAGCGCGGCAGGAAGAAGTAGCGGACCGCACCCGGAGCACGGCCGAGGGCCGGCACCCGGAGCAACGGCCGAGGGCCGGAGTCGTACCCGTACGGGTACGAC
>NZ_JBHTST010000082.1:0-36245 GCF_042794995.1 Streptomyces sp. NPDC056503 | reverse complement strand
CCGTGGGCGCCCCCGTGGGGGGGGGAGTTGGGGGTGAAGGTGGGGGGCCGTCCGGGGGGCTGGGTTTATTAAATTTTTTCCTCTTTCTACATGCCGGCGCCATTGTCGGCGCCGAACGGAAGGCCCGCACCCGCAGGCACGGCACCCCCCCGCGGCCTCCCGCGACCGTCCAGGGGCCGCCCCTCGACCGCCCCTCGCCCGCCCCCCGCCCGTCCCGCCGGTCAGCGGGAGCGTTCCGCCAGGGTCAGCAGCAGGTGGGCGGACTCCGGGCGCAGGAAGTCGGAGTGGGCGCCCGACGGGTGGAGACGGGTGAGACGGCCGCCGCGGTAGAGCCAGTCGGCGTCCACGTTGACCAGCCGGTGGTCCAGGACCTGCTGCGGATAGTCCGTGTCGGTGGGCAGCAGCCGGGTCGAGAACTGGGGCACGGGGGCCGCCCCCGCACCCGAGTGCCCGATCCCCCGCGCCTTCTCGGCGCGCAGGTGCCAGAAGCCGGTGGCGCGGTCCCAGCGGGAGTGCGTCAGGGCGATCGGGCCGCGCAGGGGCGCGCCGAGGCCGGTGTCCGTCGGGAACAGCGTCGGGAAACGGCTGAGGAAGGCGTCGCGCGGGGCCGCCATCTGGAAGATCAGCATGCTGTCGACGGTGAACGGCCGGCGGGGGTCGTGCGGGGTGCTCCAGCCCAGCACCGGCGGCCGCTCCGCGGCCCGCTGCACCGCCTCGCAGAGGAAGCGGCCCCCGAAGGAGTGGCCCGTCAGGTGCAGGTACTGGCCGCCGCGGGTGGCCAGCACCGCCGGACTCGTGGGATCGGTCCGCTCCGCGTCCAGGTACCCGAGCAGGTGTCCGATGACGTACGGGGCATGGCCCTGCCCCTCGGCGCTCATGGCGTGGGCCCGCTCCCGGATCCTCCGGTACCCCTTGAGGCCGGGGAGGCTGGACGACGGCCACCGGACCACGACGGACCAGGGGCGGTATCCGCCCTTCAGGGCCGGATACCGCTCCGGAGCCGCCTCGTACAGGTCGACGGCCTGCTCCAGCAGGCCCACGGCGGTCCTGGTCGCCTGGCTCGGCGCCGTCTGCCAGCCGTGCACGTAGACGTGGATGTCGGTGGTGCCGTCGGGCACGACCAGGCGGCGCGCCAGGTGCTCGGCGACCCGGCCGACCGGGACGGACGCCCCGCCGGGCGCCTTCAGACGGCCCTGCTCGTCGAGGTCGATCTCCGCCGGGGGCGCGATCAGGGGGGTTCGGGACGCGGGCTTGCGCCGCTTGCGAGGTGTGGTCATGAGGAGAGGTCCAGACGGGTGTAGAGGCCGCCGTTCAGGGAGTAGACGAGGGCGAGTGGGTTGTGGAAGTCCCGCGCGAAGTGCCGCACGAGCCACTGGCCTATCGCGCCCGCGGTGTGCGTGCCGGTCAGATAGCGGTCGAGGAACGCGTACGCGTACTCGGCGGCGAACAGCTCGGGGATCTCGATCTGCGGCGCGAGGACGCCGTCCGCGCCCTGGTCGACGAGTTCCTGCCCCAGGTGCTTGAGCCGTCCGGGACGGGCGGCCCGTGCCGAGTCGCAGGCGTTCAGCAGCACGAAGGGCCTGAAACGGGACTGTGTGCTGCGGAAGTAGGAGCGCCGCTTGCGCCGGACGACGGGACCGTCGATGTCCTCGGTGTCGGAGAGCCGCACGGCGAGGACCTGACCCGCGGCGCCCGTGTCCACGAAGTGGCCGTGGCACCAGAAGTACATGACGTCCTCCTGGAGCACGGGCCGCGAGAGGGCCGCCAGCAGCTCGCCGGCGAGCGTGCGGACCGTCAGGACGGAGCGCTCCTCCAGGAGTTTGTGCACCTCGTCCGCCTTGGCGACGTCGTCGAGGGTGGTGTCCTTGTTGAGGCTGACGCTGGCCCGCTCGCGCGTCCCCAGCGGGGCGTGGTCCCAGCCGTAGCCGGTACGCGCCTGCTCGATCTGGTGCCGGTGGCCCAGGAACGCCTCCCAGGGGCTGGCGCACCCGGCGGGATCCACCGCCAGCATCGACCAGGGCAGCTGCCACTCGGAGTCGAAGCTGATCCGCAGCTGCCGCTCGCCGGCCAGCTCGCCCATCAGGAACTCGCGGAAGCGGCCGAGGTCGTAACCGGTGCCGTCGAGCACGACCTGGAGCAGGTCGTACCCCTCGTCGGCCAGTCTCGACACCAACGGGTCGGTCACGTCCCGCAGTTCGGACAGGTCGACGGCCTCGGCCAGCGGACGGCCGCCCACCCTCTGCCCCGGCGCCGGTTCGGTGGTCCTGCGGTGGACCACGTCGTCGCGCCAGATGGTCAGCAGCCGGTCCGCCCGGTCCATCAGCTCCTCCGGGGACACCTCCAGGTAGGCCTGGTGCCACCCCCGGGCGCCGGATCCCGAGGGACTCATGGCGTACATGAGGACGCCCGTACCGGCAGGGAGCAGTCCCACGCGCAGTTCGGCGTGGCACCCGTCCGCGGCGGCGTCCGGCGCGTCACCGCCACGCTGGGCCGGGACCCCGGAGAAACCGTGGGAGGGGTCTTCGAGCACCTCCACACGGAGCTCGTGCGTCATCCGGGTCATTCCTCCCCAGAACGGTGGCGGGCATCCTCGTCCGCGGCGGGGGAGCCCGCCACGCGAACCGTCGTCCGCACGTCCTGCATCACCCGGCCGGACGCGTGGTCGTACAGCGTGAACCGGATCTCGTGGTCGCCCGGTTCGTGCGCGGTCAGGGCGAAGCGCGCCGGCTCGCCCTCGGGGTCGTACTCCGCCAGCGGGGGCTCCAGCGAGGCGTTCGTCCGCCAGGAGGGAACCACCATCATCAGGGCCGGCACCGGCGCCGTACTCCCCTCCTCGCGGACGAGACCGATCTCGATCGGCGTCGGGCTGCCCTCCTCCGGCTCCTCGTCCGTGGGCAGCGACATCCGGACCCGCCAGGCGGGGCGGGCGGTACGCAGCTGCCAGCGGAGCTCCTCGGTGTCAGGGTGGTCCGCTCCGAACGTGCGCGCCCAACGGGTCATCAGCTCCTCTTCGAGTCCCCCGGACCCCGCCGCGCCGGCCTCCATCGACGCCAGGGTCAGGGCGGCCAGACCCTCCAGCGTCTGCGGGTGGTCGGGGCCGAAGGTGTGGGCACGGGCGGCGTGCACGGCCTTGAGCAGGGCGATCGCCTTCGGCATGTCGCCGGAGTGGGCGAGGGCGTCGGCGAGCTGCACGGCGAGCGTGGGAAACAGGGCGGCGTAGTCCCGGGCGAAGAACTCGACGACCAGGCCGCGGCCGACGAGCTCGTCGGGGTCCTCGGCCGCCGTGGGGCCGGAGTCCGCGCCGGTCGCGTCCAGGTGGGCGCGGATGACGGCGTCGACCGTCCCGGGCAGGTCCAGACGCCCTGACATCAGCTCGGCTGTGGAGCGCAGGAGGTCACCGAGGACTTCCAGCGCTTCCGCCGCCCGCCCCGCCCGCGTCAGCGCGTGCGCCAGGACGGGAAGCTCTCCCAGGTGGTGCCGGTGGCCGGCGCCGAAGAGGCGTACGCAGTCGTCGACGAGGTCGCGCGCCAGGAGCACCGCACGGTCGGCGCTTCCGGCGTCGGCCGCCAGCCACGCCAGGAGTCCGCGCGCCCTGAGCGTCGTCGGGTGCTCCTCCGAGAAGACGGTCCCGCACCGCTTGAGAAGCTCTTCGAGAGTGAGCACCGCCTGCCCGGGGTCTCCCGCTTCCCGATGGGCACAGGCCAGGGCGAGACGGGAGTCGAGCGATACGGGATGGTCCTCGCCCCGCTCCCGGTCGTTGTCGTCGACCAAGGCCACGAGGTCCCCGACGGCCCGGACACGTTCGCCGCGCAGACGCCGTGACCAGACCAGACGCCTGCGCGCGAACAGTGTCGCGCTGTGACCGGGGCCCTGCACCCGTGCGCGGTCGTCCACCAGCGCCTCACGGAGGGCCAGGGTCAGGGCGAGGCGACCGGAGACCTCGTGCGCCTCCGCCAGCTGGGCCCGCGCTTCGAGGACGCCGAGGTCGTCCGGCCCGAGCAGCGTCGTGAGGTCGCCCGCCAGGCGCTCGGCCGCCTCGACGGCGCGCGGTGCCGTGGAGGCGCCCAGCAGCGTCCAGACGACGGCGCCCCGCAGATCGAGGGTCTCGGGATGCTCCTCGCCCAGCACCCGCTCGTGGTCGCGCAGCAGGGTGTCCAGATCCCGCAGGGCGCCCACGCGGTCGTCGCCCCATTCCCGCCACCGGGCCACGCTGCGTCGCTCCTGCAGGACGTCGAGGTGGTCGGCGCCCTGGACGCGGGTGCGGTCGCGCACCAGGGCCAGGCCGAGGGCGATGGCCTCCTCGATGTCGAACCGCTCGGAGTAGCAGTACGCCTGCAGTCTCCGGACCGCGAGCGTGTCGATGTGGTCGGGGCCGTGGAACCGGGTGTACTCCTCGACCAGCGTCTCGTACCCGGCCATGGCCCGCTGGTACTGGCACGACTGCCGCCAGGCGTTCGTCAACTGCCGTCGGGTGAAAAGCGTGTTGATGTGGTCCTGGCCGCGGACCCGGGCGGTGTCGGCCAGGAGGAGCTCCGCGAGCTCCGCGGCCCGGACGTGGTCACCCGCGGCGGTGTGGCCCGCGACGAGGTCGTTGCGGGTGGACAGCGCGGCCGTGTGATCGGGCCCGCCCACGCGCTCGTGCTCGGCGACCACGGCCTCCAGCGTGGCGAGCGACAGCCGGTGCCGCCCCGCCGCCCGCTGGACGAGAGCGAGGTCCCGCCGTGAGCGCAGGGTACGAGGATGCGCGGCCCCCCACTTCCCGGTCCACGCCTCGACGGCCTCTTCGTACAGGGCGATCGCGCGGTCGGCCTGCTGGTCCGCCGAACAGGCGTCCGCCAGGTTCTCCAGCATCAGCAGGGTGTCCGGGGCGTCGTCCCCCAGGAGCCTGCGCCGGTCGTCGAGCAGTGCGCCGAACCCGGAGACGGCCTCGGCGTGCTCCTTGCCGTCCAGCAGCGCCAGGGCCAGTCCGTTACGGTCGTTCAGGGTGCCGGGGGCGTCCGGACCCTGGAGCCGGACGCGGTCGTCGATCAGCGGGCGGTACGCCGCGACGGCCTTCCCGTGCTCCCCGGCGGAACGGAAGACGAGGGCACGCCAGCTCCTGGCGTTCAGCGTGTCCGGATGCCCGGGACCCCGCACGCGGGTGGAGTCGGCGATCAACGCGTCGAAGACCTCGGCCGCCTCCGCGTACCGTGCGGCCGAGCGGTACGCGGCGCCCATCCACAGGCGTACGGCCAGCGACTTGGAGTGGTCGGGGCCGTGCAGCCGCTCGTAGTCCTCGGCCAGCCGGCCGTAGAGCTCCAGGGCCTCGCGCAGGCGGAACTCCTCCGCGTACACGATGCCGAGGGCGAGCCGCACGCCGAGCACCCGCGGGTTGTCGGGACCCAGGCACGCCTCCATGTCCGCGCGCAGAAGCGTCAGTTCGGCGACCGCCCGGCCGTGCCGACCAGCCTCCTGAAGGGTGCGGCCCAGGCTCTCGCGGACGGCGAAGACATCGGGGTGCTCGGGGCCCAGCACGTCGCGGCGGTCCCGCGTCACGTCCTCGAAGAGCTCGATCGCGGCCGGGAAGTCGGAGGCCGCGCGATGGGCGAAGGCCAGGTTGACCCGTGCCCGCAGCGTCGCCGGATGCCGGGCGCCCTGAACCCGTGTCCTGGCCTCGACCAGAGCCCGGCGCCCACGGATCGCGCTGCGGTGGTCCCCCGCCAGCTGCCAGGTGTAGGCCAGCGCCCCACGCGCCCGCAGGGTGTCCGGATGGTCCTCGTCCCGGACGCGGTGGTAGTCGGCGATCACGGCCTCGTACGCTTCCGCCGCCCGCGCGTAGTCGCCGAGGTTCCGGTGGGTCTCGGCGAGGTTGTCGCGGTACTCGAGCGTGGCGGGATGGTCGGGCCCCTGGGCCCGGGCGCTGTCCGACGCCAGCGACTCGAACTCCCGCCGGGCCGCGTCCGGTCCCTCGGCCTCGGACAGCGCCCAGCCCAGCTCGTGGCGGCTGTTCAGCGTGTCCGGATGGTCGGCGCCCTGCACCCGGGTCCGGTCGGCGACGACCCGCCGGTACAGCTCGGCCGCCGTGCGCGGATCGCCCGCGTCCCGGTGGGCGGAGGCCAGCCAGCCGCGGCTGGTCAGGGTGTCGGGGTGGTCCGGGCCGTGCTCGCGCTCCCGGTCCGCGACCGCCTGCTCGTACAGGCTCAGGGCGGTCCGGTGGTCACCGGCCTGGAGCACGGCGTACGCGAGGTTGGTGCGGCTGGCGAGCGTGTCCCTGTGCTGTGCCCCCAGCAGCCGTTCGCGGTCGGCGACCACCGCCCCGAACTCCCGGACGGCGACGTCGTACCGCCCCGCCGTCTGCAACGCGTAGGCGAGGCTGTTGCGGCTGGCGAGCGTGGACGGGTGCTCGTCGCCCAGGATCCGGCGGCGGGCGTCGGTCACCGCCTCCAGTTCCCGGACGGCCTTGGTGACCTCGCCGCCCTTGCGGTGGGCGTACGCCAGCCGTTCCCTGGCGGCGAGCGTCTCCTCCGCCTCCTGGCCGTGGGCCTGGACGCGGTCGAGGTAGACGTCCTGGCACAGCTTGACCGCGAGGGCCGGATCGCCCGCCTTGGCGTGCAGCTCGGCCAGCCGGTCCCGGTCGTCGAGGGTGGTCTCGTGGTCCACCCCGAGCAGCCGCGTACCGCCGTCGACGGCCAGCGCCATCAGCGGGATGGCGAGGACGTGCTGCTCCCGCAGGACCAGTTCGTCGGCCCCGCGCCGGTACATCTCCACGGCGGCGGCGTCCGGTTCGGTGGCGGGCCCGGTCTCCGCGAGCGCCTGGACGTGCACCAGCAGGCGGCGGAGGTGCTCGGCGGGGGCGCCGGCGAGTTCGGCGGCCAGCGCGGCCTCGGCCAGGTCGCGGGCGGCCGGCACCTCGGCCGGCACCGCGCGCTGAAGGGAGCGGCGGATGAGCCGGTGCATCGCCGGCCCCTCGTCGCCGCCGGTGACCAGGTGGTACGCGGCCAGCGCGGTCAGCGAGGCGGGGGCGTGGCCCAGGCGGTCGACCACCTCGCGCGGCACGGCCTCGGGGGCGTACCAGGCGAGGGTGTGCAGCAGGGGGACGGCCGAAGGGTGGGCGGTGCGGATCGTCGCCAGGCTGGTCCGCCAGATCCGGGCGACGGTCCGGTCTGCGTGGCGGGTGCCGTCTCCCGGCTCCGTGTCGGGGTGGCGCGCCAGCATGTCCCGGTAGGCGGCGAAGCCGATGCCGGTCTGCCGCAGGTACGCACCCGCCTGGGCGAGGGCCAGCGGCAGGTGGCCGAGGTCGGCCGCGAGCAGGGCGGCCTGTGAGGGAGCGGCGCCGGTACCGGTCGCCGGCTCGCTGCGGACCAGCCCCGATGTGCGGTGCAGCAGGGTGACGGCGTCCTCGTGGCCGAGGACGTCCAGGCTGATGAGAGTGGTGTCCGCGGGCCAGCCGGCGGCCCGGCGGCTGGTCGCCAGCTGATGGCCGTGGCCGCTCAACCGCCCCAGGAACGGGGTCAGTTCCTCGGGCCGTTCCACGTTGTCGTAGACGACCAGCCAGTCGGAGTGGGTCTCCAGCCAGGTCAGCGCCCACTCGGTGCGTTCCTGGGCGGTGGCCTCGCGCGCCCACGCCGGATGCAGGCGCAGGGCGAGGGAGGCGAAGCCGGAGGCGATCTGCTCCTCGGTCTCGGCGACGATCCACCAGACGAGCCGGTACCGGTGCCGCCGGTCGTGCGCGTGCCGGAGGGCGACGGCCGTCTTGCCGATGCCTCCCAGACCGCTCACCGTCGTCGTCTGGGTGACGACGCCGCCGCCGGCGAGCAGCGAGTCCCGGAGCCGCGACAGGTCCGGTCCCCGTCCCACGAGGGGCTGCGCGGGCAGCGCGGGCAGGTTGTCCAGGGGCGCGGTGGGGGTCGTCCGTCTGGCGGAGGCCTTCGCCTGCTCGGGGAGGACGACCGCGTGCCGTTCCAGATGGGGGTCGCTGACCGTGTGGGACGTCCCGGCGTCTTGTCCGGGCACCCTCAGGTCGCTCTGTAAGACGGCGGACTGCGACTCCCCGATGATCATGTCCCCCCTCGCGGCGACCTCCCCGCCCTGCGGCGGCGCCCGGTCGACCAACCCCAAAGATACACACGGGCGTTGGTGGAGGAGAACCACGCCGGTCGACTCCTCAGCCGATCGAACGGAGGAACGCCCGGGTCCGCTCGTGCTCAGGTTCGTCGAGCAGGTGTCCCGGCGGGCCCGACTCCAGCACCCGGCCACCGTCGAACATCAGGATCCGGTCCGAGATGTCCCGGGCGAAGCCCATCTCGTGGGTGACGCACAGCATCGTGATGTCGGTGCTGTCGGCCACGTCCCGCAGCACGTCCAGGACCTCCGCCACCAGCTCGGGGTCGAGGGCCGAGGTGACCTCGTCCAGGAGCAGCAGCTCCGGGCGCATCGCCAGCGCGCGGGCGATGGCGACCCGCTGCTGCTGGCCCCCGGAGAGCCGGGTGGGGTGGGCGTCCTCCTTGTCGGCGAGGCCGACGAGGCCGAGGAGGTCCCGGGCGCGGACGGCGGCCTCGTCGCCGTCGAGGCCCAGGACGTGCCGGGGCGCCTCCATGACGTTCGCCAGGACGCTCATGTGCGGGAAGAGGTTGAACTGCTGGAAGACCATGCCGATGCGCCGCCGGCGCGGCGCGAGATGGCGCTCGTCCGCGGGGACCAGCTCGCCGCCGGGACCGGACGGCATGTGCGAGAACGGCTCGCCGTCGACGTGGACGACCCCGTCCGTGACCCGCTCCAGCGTCATCAGCAGCCGCAGGATGGTCGTCTTCCCCGACCCGCTCGGGCCGATCAGGGTCACGCGCTCGCCGGCCGCGACCGTCAGGTCGAGACCGTCGAGGACCGTCTGGTCCCCGAACCGCTTCGTCACCCGGTCGAACCGGACCTTCTCCGCTGCGGGGGCGCTCCCGGGCACGCTTTCGGGGGCGCTCCCGGGCGCGCCTGCGGGGGCTTTCCCCAAGGTGTTTCCAGGGACGTTTCCAGGGACGTTCTCACGGGGCAAGGCGGGCCTCCAGCCGGCGTACGAGCAGGGACGTCGGCCAGCTCGCCAGCAGGAAGACGGCGGCGGCCAGGGTGAAGCTCTCCAGATAGGCGAAGTGGGTGCTGCCGAAGGTGCTCGCCTCGTGCACCATCTCGTTCACCGTGATGACCGAGAGGAACGGCGTCTCCTTGAACATGGAGACCGCGTAGTTGCCGAGCGCGGGAAGCACCTTCCGTACGGCCTGCGGCAGCACCACCGCCCGCCACACCCGCCACCGCGGCAGCGACAGCGCCGTGCACGCCTCCCACTGCCCCTTCGGTACGGCGTCGATGCCCGCGCGGTACACCTCGGAGAGGTACGTGGCGTAATGCAGGCCCAGGACCAGCACGCCCAGCGTGAGCGGGTCCAGGCCGGGCACCAGCACCCACGCCGCGAACAGCTGCACCATCACCGGCGTCGAGCGCACGAACGCGGCCGGCGCGCCCACGGCCAGGGCGAGCCATCGCCCGCCCGAGCGCTGGAGCAGCGCGATCCCGAGCCCGGCGACGACGGCGACGGCGAAGCCGAGCACCGTGGCCAGCAGGGTGACGCCGAAGCCGGACAGCACGACGGGCAGCGCGGCGCGCGCCGCGTCCATGTCCCACATGCCCCCCATCACGCACCACCGCCCGCGACGCGCGCGCCGCCCTCGACGCCCTCGACGCCGAGGCGGGCCTTCGCCCGGCGCTCCAGCGCGTTCATCCCCGCCCCGAGGAGCGCGGCGACCGCGAAGTACAGCAGGAGCAGCAGCAGGTACGCGGCGGCCGTGCCGCCCGTCGACGACCGCAGCTGGTCGATCCGGAAGGTCAGGTCGGCGACCGTCACCAGGGACAGCAGCGGGGTCGCCTTGAGCAGCTGGACGAGCAGGTTCTTGAAGGGCGGCACCATCAGCACGTACGCCTGCGGCAGCACGACCCGCCGCAGGCGCAGCCCCGGCCCCATGCCCAGCGCGATCGCCGCCTCGGTCTGGGCGGCGGGCACGGCCGCGATCGCGCCCCGCACCACCTCCGCCCCGTACGCCCCGTAGTTGAGGCCGAAGGCGAGCACCCCGCAGGCCATCGGCTCCAGCCGGAAACCGAGCATCGGCAGCGCGAAGAAGAGCCAGAACAGCTGGACGTACAGGGAGGTGCCGCGCAGGAACTCCACGGCGACGCGGGCGCTCCCGCGCACGACGAGGAGGCGCGAGCGGGAGGCCAGGCCCAGGGCGAAGGCGACGAGCAGCGCGAGGGCCGCGCCGAGCGCCGTGGCCTCCAGGGTCACCAGCAGCCCCTCGCCGATCGCCGGCAGGGCCCGGCCCAGCTCGGACAGGAACACGGCCGTGCCGGAGTCCGTCATCCCGCGCACAGCTCCGCGGTGCGCAGGGTGCGCGGTGGCACCTCGCGCTCGGTGAAGCCGTACTTCCCGATCAGCCGCACGTACCGGGCGGGGTCGCCGGTGATCCGCGCGAGCTCGTCGTCGAAGGCCTCCCGCAGCGAGTCGGAGCCCTGCCGGAAGACCGCGCCGCCCGGGCTGTACTGCTTCACCCCGTCGATCACCGGCACGAACGGCTCCAGGACCTCCACGGCCTTGCCCCCGTTGGTGCGGGCGAGCCAGCGCAGCGAGATGCCGGTGAGGGCGAAGGCGTCGATCCGGCCGGCGACGAGGGCGTCGAGCCCGTCCTGCTGCTTGGCCACCGTCACCACGGCCCCGTCCCCGACCCCCGCCGCCTTCGCGTAGCCGCCCTCCACGGCGGCCGTCAGGACGCCGACGCGGACCTTCGCCGCCGCGCAGGAGGCCAGGTCGCTCAGGCCCTTCGGGTTGCCCTCGCGGACCATGAGCGCGGTGGGGGAGACGAACTCCGGTTCGGAGAAGGCGACTTTGGCGCAGCGCTCGGGGGTGATGGCCATCCCCGCGCTCACCACGTCGAACCGGCCGGCGAGCAGCCCGGGGATGAGGGCGCCGAACTCGGTGAGCGTGGGCCGGAGTTCGGGGACGCCGAGGGCCGTGAAGATCTCCCGGTGCAGGGTGGGCGCCTCGCCGGCGAGCTCGCCGCCGTCCTGGAAGCCGTACGGTGCCTCGCCGGCGAAGCCCACCCGGACGTGGCCCTGCTTCCGCAGCCTCGCCAGCAGGTCCGCGTCCCCGGCCGGCGCGCCCGTGCCGGCCTCCGTGCGGGTGCAGGCGGACAGCAGCCCGGGCACGGCGAGGGCGCCGCCGAGGAGCGCGCCCCGGGTGAGGAGGCGTCTACGGGAGAGGTGCGAGGTCATGTGCGTCCTTTCGCGGGGGAAGACGGTCGCGGGGCGGTGTCAGCCGATCGGGGTGGTGCCGATCGGGGTGGTGTCCCGGGCGGCGACGAACGAGGGCCGGCGGACCGGCGCGGCGAACGGCAACTCCGGCGCGTTCTCGACGCTGTTGAAGACCAGGAAGACGTTGCTGCGGGGGAAGGGCGTGATGTTGTCGCCGGAACCGTGCAGCGCGTTGCAGTCGAACCAGACGGCGGACCCGGCGTCACCCGTGAAGTGCTCGATGCCGCAGGCCTCGGCGAAGGTCGTGAGCGCCTTGCGCGAGGGCGTGCCCGCGTCCTGCATCCGTAGCGACCGCTTGTAGTTGTCCTCCGGCGTCTCGCCGGCGCAGCCGAGGAAGGTGCGGTGCGAGCCCGGCATGATCATGAGGCTGCCGTTGGTGGTGAAGTTCGGGGTCAGCGCGATCGACACGGACACGGCCCGCATCAGCGGCAGTCCGTCCTCCGCGTGCCAGGTCTCGAAGTCGGAGTGCCAGTAGAAGCCGCTGGCGCCGAAACCGGGCTTCACGTTGATCCGGGACTGGTGGACGTAGACGTCCGAGCCGAGGATCTGCCGGGCCCGGTCCACGAGCCGCGGATCGGCGGCCAGCCGGGCGAACACCTCGCTGATCCGGTGCACTTCGAAGACCGAGCGGATCTCCCGGGAGCGGGGCTCGACGATCGCCCGCTCGTCCTCGCGGAGCCGGGGATCGCCGACCAACCGGTCCAGTTCCGCGCGGAGTTCGGTCACCTCGTCCGGGGTCACGAGCGCGTCGACGGCGGAGAAGCCGTTGCGCTCGTACTGCTCCAGCTCGCGCGGCCAGAACGGGCCGGGCGTGCCCGGCTCGGACCAGACGACGGGCTCCTTGCGGTAGACGAGCGCCTCCTCGGCGCCGCGGGTGGGGTACGGGTCGACGGGTCGGGCGGGAGCGGTGGTCATCGCGGTGCGGGCCTTTCTCGTACGTACGGGGGGCGTTTCCTCCGGGCGGTCACGCGCCGCCCGGCTCGGTCAGCAGCGGGTAGACGCCGTTCTCGTCGTGGTCCTCGCGGCCGGTCACCGGCGGGTTGAAGACGCACAGGCAGCGGAAGTCCTCCTTGACCCGGAGGGTGTGCCGCTCGTGGCCGTCGAGGAGGTACATCGTGCCGGGGGTGATCGTGTACGTCGTCCCGGTCTCGTGGTCGGTCAGTTCGGCCTCGCCGGCGGTGCAGACGACCGCCTCGACGTGGTTCGCGTACCACATGGCGGTCTCCGTCCCGGCGTACAGGACGGTCTCGTGGAGGGAGAAGCCGACGCGCTCGCGGGCGAGGACGATGCGCTTGCTCTCCCAGGTGCCGGAGGCGGACTTCACGTGCCGCTCGGTGTTCTCCAGCTCGTCGAAGGAGCGGACGATCATGGGGGTGGCCTTTCCGTGCGGGGGGTCGGGGGCGGGAAGCGGGTCAGGCGGTGTGGCGGACGGCGCGGGAGAGGATGCCGAGGCCCTCGTCCAGCTCGTCGTCGGTGACGGTCAGCGGCGGCAGCAGCTTGACGACCTCGTCGCGCGGCCCGGACGTCTCGACGAGCAGGCCCAGCTCGAAGGCGCGCCGGCAGACCGCCCGGGCCCGCGCCCCGTCCTCGAACTCGAGCCCCCAGACGAGCCCGCGCCCGCGCGGCACGGCCTCCGGGCCGAGTCCGCTCAGCGCCGCCTCGACGGTGGCGGCCCGCCGGAGGGTGCGGTCGCGCAGCGCGCCGTCCCGCCAGTAGGCGTCGAGGGCGGCGGTGGCGGTGACGAAGGCCGGGTTGTTGCCGCGGAAGGTGCCGTTGTGCTCACCGGGCTGCCACACGTCGAGCTCGTCGCGGAACAGGCAGAGGGACATGGGCAGTCCGTAGCCGCTGATGGACTTGGAGAGGGTGACGATGTCCGGGGTGATGCCGGCCTCCTCGAAGGAGAAGAAGTCGCCGGTGCGGCCGCAGCCCATCTGGATGTCGTCGACGATCAGGAGCATGTCCCGGCGGCGGCACAGGTCGGCGAGGCCGCGCAGCCACTCGGCGCGGGCCACGTTGACGCCGCCCTCGCCCTGGACGGTCTCGACGATCACGGCCGCGGGGTGGTCCAGGCCGGACCCGGAGTCCTCCAGGAGCCGCTCGAACCAGAGGAAGTCCGGGGTCCTGCCGCCGAGGTAGTGGTCGAACGGCATCTGGGTGGTGTGGGTCAGCGGCACGCCCGCCCCGGCCCGTTTGCCGGCGTTGCCGGTGAGGGCGAGGGAGCCGAGGGACATGCCGTGGAAGGCGTTGGTGAAGGAGACGACCGTCTTCCGGCCCGTGACCTTCCGGGCGAGCTTGAGCGCGGCCTCGACGGCGTTGGTGCCGGTCGGGCCCGGGAACATCACCTTGTAGGGCAGCGCGCGCGGTTCCAGGACGGTCGAGCGGAAGGTCTCCAGGAAACTCCGCTTCGCCGTCGTCGACATGTCGAGCCCGTGGGTGATGCCGTCGCTCCCCAGGTAGTCCAGGAGCGGGCGCTTGAGGGCCGGGTTGTTGTGGCCGTAGTTGAGCGAGCCGGCGCCGGCGAAGAAGTCGAGGAAGGGGCGGCCGAGCTCGTCGAAGAGGCGGCTGCCGGTGGCCCGTTCGAAGACGGTGGGCCAGGCGCGGCAGTAGCTGCGTACCTCCGACTCGACGGTCTCGAAGACGGTGGGTTCGGTTCCTGCGATCAGCGTCATGCGTGACTCCCGTGCGTGGGGCGGAGAAAGCGGTGGGGGGAAGCGGACGGACGGGTCGCCTCAGAAGGCCAGCGGCGCGATGCGGTGCAGCACCTCGGACTCGTGGCCGGGGGCCGGGAACGCGGCGGCGGGAAAGAGGACCGTCCGGCTCACGCGGGCCCCGTGCCGTCGCGCGTAGGCGCTGAACAGGCGCTCGGAGGCGGCGTTGTCCGGGGTGATGGTCGTCTCGACGGCGTCGAGCGGGTACGTACGCGCGATCCGCTCCGAAAGGTGGTCGAGGAGCGCCCCGGCGATGCCGAGCCCCCGGTACGCGGCGTCGACGGCGACCTGCCAGACCAGGAGCGTCCCCGGGGCGTCGGGGCGGAGGTAGCCGGTCACGAAGCCCATCGGCCTTCCTCCCGCGTCACGGGCGACGGCGGACGTCTCGGCGAAGTCGCGGCACCACAGGAGGTAGCTGTAGGAGGAGTTGACGTCCAGCGCCTCGGACTCCCGCGCGAGCCGCCAGAGTTGGGCTCCGTCGCCGACCCGTGGCCGTCCGATGGTCCAGCCCCGGGGAGAGACCGGCGCTTCGTCCCGGACGTGTTCCGGTGCTGTGTGAGCTGTGGTCATGGGCGCCGAAGTTACCCAGCGCAGCCGTGAACTTCCTGGCCCTGCGGGGTTACGCCGGATGGGTGATCCATGGTATGGCCGGACGGCTATGCGTCGACGAGCTGACGATCATGTCACGGATTCCGGGGTGCGAAAGCTTCGAAAAGGGGGCGAATCTTCGCTTTATAACGACGACGTAACACCTTTAGGCCGTCTCAAGCCGTGACCGGAGCGTTACCGCATCGTCCGCCGGGAGCCCGTTTGGCAGCGCCGTATGCGGTTAGGGATGCCCCGTATGGGCTCGTGTTCACGGAGCGTCACCACGACGGTGGCGCCACTCCGACGGCGGTCCGGACGGACCGCACCCGCAGGCGGAGCCGCCCGGCCCGGACTAGCGTGGGCAGGGTGAGCAGACGGCTCCCCCACACCCCGCCCCCCGCCACCGGCCGTGGCGGGCCCGGCGACAAGGCCCCCGACGGGCTGCGCATCGCCGTCCAGGCCCTCGCCGCCGTCGTCGCCGGCTACGCCGCGATGGGAGTCACCGCCGCCCTCGGCCTCTGGGCCGCCGGCGCCGCCGACCTCCCCGGCGGCTTCGCCGCCGTCCTCGCCGCGGTCGTCGTCATGGCCGCCGGCGGACAGATCGAGATCGCCGGCTCCGCCGGCTCCTTCGCCGGCACCCAGGGCGAACTGACCGCGATGCCCCTCACCGTCACCCTCGTCGGCGCGCTCGTCACCGGCGCGCTCTTCCTCCGCCCGCTCCGCCACCACGCCGTGGCCCGCGCCGGCGACCTCGCGGCCCGCGCCGCCGCCGTCACCGTGCTCTGGCTGGCCGCCCTCGCCGGGCTCTCCGCCGTCGCCCGCCACGACTTCCCCCTCACCCTCGACGTCGGCGACCCGCAGGAACCCCTCACCGACCTCTTCGGCGAACTGCTCGACGCGGCCGAACCCACCGTCGGCTTCCGCACCCTCGTCGGCCCCACCCTCGGCTACGGCCTCCTGTGGATCCTCGGCGTCCTCCTGGTCGCCCTCCTCGTCTCCCGCCGCAGCCCCCTCCCCGCGCGCGTGCTCCGCCATCAGGAGGCCGTCAGGCCCGCCGCCTCGGCGATGCTCCTGCTGCTCCTCGCGTACGTGGCCGTGGGCCTCGTCATCGGCCTGGTCGTCGCCGCCACCAAGGGACACGCCGCCGAGACCTTCGCCGTCCTCCTCCTCGGCCTCCCCAACGTCAGCTGGCTCGCCCTCGGCGTCGGCATCGGCGGCTCCTGGGAGGGCAAGGTCGAGGGCCCCTTCGGCCTCCCCATGCCCCAGCTCCTCGACGCCGTCCTGCGCAGCGGCGGCGACAGCTCCGACCTGTCCACGGTGGACCTCTCCTCGCTCGCCGCCCAGGACGGACGCGCCTGGTGGCTGCTGCCCATCGCCGCCGTGCTCGTCCTCGCCGCGGCCTTCGTCGCCGCCGTACGCTCCCCGGCCCACGTCCGGCCCTGGCGGCACGCCCTGCACCTCGGCGTCGCCTTCGCCCTGACCATGCTCGCCGTCGCCCCCCTCACCCTCGTCGAGGCGCGCTTCGGCCTGTCGATCCTCGGCATCGGCGACCTGGCGGCCCTCGGCGGCGAGGTCGTCCTCCGCCCCGAGGTCTGGCGCACCGTGGGCTTCGCGCTCCTCTGGGGCCTCGTGGCGGGCTTCCTGGCGGGCCTGCTCGCCACGCGGGTACGACACCGGGGCCAGGTCCCGCCGGGACCGGGGGCGGACGACGCCTGAACGGACCGCACCGCGCCGCACCAGGGGGGCGACGGGCGGGCGACGGCTGGGGGACGGCTGGGGGACGGAAGGAACGGCCGGGGAGGAGGATCGGCGATCGGCCGAGAAGGACCGGCCGAGAAGGGCCGGGCGAGAAGGACCGGACGGCCTCAAAGGCGCCGGAACACCGGCCGCGCCCATCCCGGCGGTTCCGGCGGGAGACCGGGCGCCCGGAACCCGGCCCCGGTCGCCGCCCGGCCCGTCAGCGGATCGCCGCCCGGCACGCGCGCGAGGGCACCCCGCAGCTCCGCGACGAACTCCAGGCACGTCCCGTACCGCTCCTCCGGCGTCTTCGCCAGCGCCCGCGCGAACACCGCGTCCGCCTCCTCCGGCAGCCCCGCCCGGTGCTCGGCCAGCGGCGGCGGAGGGTCGTACTGCTGGGCCCACAGGACCGCCCAGTCGGTCTCCCGGCGGAACGGCGGCACTCCCGCGAGCGTCTCGAAGACCACGCACGCCAGGCCGTACACGTCACAGCGCCCGTCCACCGGCTTCCCCGAGATCTGCTCCGGCGCCACGTAGTCCAGCGTGCCGACGAACTCGCCGACCGTCGTAAACCCGGTCAGCGACAACGACTTCTTCGTCAGCCCGAAGTCGGTCAGGTAGACGTGCTCCGGATGCTCCCGGTCGGTGCCCTCCGCGACCAGGATGTTCCCCGGCTTCACGTCCCGGTGCACCAGGTCGTGCGCGTGCGCCGCGTCCAGCGCCGAGGCGACCTGCGCCGCGATCCGGCCGGCCGTCGCCGGCGGCAGCGGGCCCTCCCGGGCCAGCAGCGCCACCAGGTCCTGCCCCGCCACGTACCGCATCGCGATGTACAGGACCCCCTCCGTCTCGCCCGCCTCGAAGACCGGAACGATGTGCGGGTGGTCGATCGACGCCGCCACCCGCGACTCGTGCGCGAACCGCTTGCGGAAGGTGTCGTTGCGGGCCAGCTCCGGCGCGAGCAGCTTCAGCGCCACCGTCCGGTCGAGCCGCAGGTCCCTCGCCCGGTACACGACGGCCATCCCGCCGCGCCCGATCTCGGCCTCCACGCGGTACCCCGCGATCTCCTTGCCGACCAGCCCGGACGGCCGCCCCGCCGGGAGACCGGAGTCCCGCGCCCCGTCCGCCATCAGTCCTCGTCCTCCGCGTCGGGCGGCCGGCTCACGACCTGCGTCGGCGGCGGACCGGCGGCCACGGCCGGATCGACCTGCGGCACCACCTGCGTCGGCTCGTACGCGACGGGCGCCGGCCGCGCCTCGGATACGGGCTCCGCCGGGGCGGGCTCGGCCTCGGACGCCGACCCGGGTGCGGAATCGGCGGCGGGCTCGGGGGCGGGCTCGGGGGCGGGCTCGGGGCCCGGTTCGGCGGCCGGCTCGGGAGGCAGGTCGGAGGCCGGCTGTGGGGGCCGGGCGGCCAGGGAGGGGCCGGAGGAGGCCGCGTACGTCGTCAGCCCGACCCCGTCGCAGTACACCCAGCGCTCGTGCTCCGCGTCGTACAGCCACACGGACTCGCCGTCGACGACCATCCCGACCCGCAGCCCCCGCGTCCGCCGCCGGAAGGTCTCCCCGTCGGCCCGCCCCGCCGCCAGCTCCTCCACCGCCCGCCGGTACCGGCCCAGCGCGTCCTCGGCGCGCGCGATGAGCGGGCGCGGGTCGGCCGTCCGCGACAGCGCCGAGCCGGCGGCCGGAGGGTCCTCGGGGACCGTCACGAGCAGGCGCGCGTCCACCCACGCCGACCAGCCGTTGGAACACAGCACCCGCCCCCAGTCGCCGGTCCGCTCCATGAGCCGCACGGGCAGGAAGGCGTCCAGCGGCACCGTCGGATACCCCGGGTCGGGCGCCTGCCAGGAGGGGAGGCCCCCTCGGGGGACGACGTGGGTGGGGCGGAAGTCGCCTGGATACAGGCCTTCGGATCCAACATCCGAAGCGCTGGATCCGACATCCAGCCTGCTGGATCCCCAACCCGACATCCCGGATCCTGGATCCGGGACACGGGACACGGGATTCTGCATAGGGGATCCGAGATCCGATGCGGAGTCGGGAAAGCTCACAGCCTCACCTCCTGATGCGCGCCTGGCCGGCGGTCAACGACGCATGACGACGGGTTCATGCCGCCGCAGCAGCCGGGACACGGCGAAGCCGAGGGCCAGACAGAGCACCGCCAGCATGCCCATGTCGAAGAGCCAGGCCGCCGCCGTGTGGTCCATCAGCGGATCGTCCGTCTTGTCGCTCGGGGCGACCGCCCCGATGTCGATGGTCGCGCCCATCGCGGCGAACGCCCACCGCGACGGCACCAGCCACGCGAGCTGCTCCAGCACCGGAGTGCCGCGCACGTTCAGCAGCGCCCCGCAGAACACCACCTGGACGATCGCGAGGAGGACCAGCAGCGGCATCGTCACCTCCTCCTTGCGGACCAGCGCCGACACCAGCAGACCGAGCATCATCGCGGTAAAGGCGAGGAGGGCGACGGCGAGCGTGATCTCGACGAGCGCGGGCATCAGCACGCCCTTGCCGTCGGGCACGTTGAGCGGCACGCCGACCAGGGCGACCAGGGTGAGCACCACCGCCTGCACGATGGTCACCGTGCCGAGGACCACGACCTTGGAGGCGAGGTAGGCGGAACGGGACAGGCCGACGGCTCTCTCCCGGCGGTAGATCGACCGCTCCTTCACCAGTTCGCGGACGGCGTTGGCCGCGCCGGTGAGGACGCCGCCGACGCAGAGGATCAGCAGCACGTTCAGGGTGGACTCGGGGTTGAGGCTCCCTTCGGAGAGGGCCCGGGCCATGGCCCCCATCACGAACGGCAGCGCGATCATGATGGCGAGGAAGGTCCGGTCGGCGGCGAGCGCGGCGGTGTAGCGCCGCACCAGCGTCCGCAACTGCCCTCCCCAGCTCTGCGCCTTGGGTGGCGGCGCGGGCACCTCCGAGGCCTCGGCGGCGGGCGCGGCGGGCACCGGCGCGTACGGCCGGACCGTGGCGTCCTCGATGTACCGCCGGTGGAAGCGCGACCCCCGGTACTGCCCGGCCCAGTCGCGGTCCCGTTCGGTCTCGAACGCCTCGAAGGCCTCCGGCCACTGCTCGTAGCCGAAGAAGGACAGGGTGTCGTCGGGCGGTCCGTAGTAGGCGACCCGCCCGCCGGGGGCGAGCACGAGGAGCCGGTCGCAGACGTCCAGGCTGAGCACGCTGTGGGTGACCACGACGACCGTGCGGCCGTCGTCCGCGAGCCCGCGCAGCATGTGCATCACGGAGCGGTCCATGCCGGGGTCGAGTCCGGAGGTCGGCTCGTCGAGGAAGAGCAGCGAGGGCTTGGTCAGCAGCTCCAGGGCGACACTGACCCGCTTGCGCTGCCCGCCGGAGAGGCTGTGGATCGGCTGGTCGGCCCGTTCCGTGAGCCCCAGTTCGCCGATCACCTCCTCCACGCGCGCGTGCCGCTCGGCGGGCGCGGTGTCCCCGGGGAAGCGCAGCTCGGCGGCGTACGAGAGGGCGCGCCGGACGGTCAGCTGGAGGTGCAGGATGTCGTCCTGCGGGACGAGCCCGATGCGCTGGCGCAGCTCGGCGTAGTCCCGGTACAGGTCGCGGCCGTCGTACAGGACCGTGCCCCGGTCGGCGGGCCGCTGTCCGGTGAGCGCGCCGAGCAGCGTCGACTTCCCGGCCCCGGACGGCCCGACCACCGCGAGCAGCGTCTTCTCGCCGACCGGGAAGGAGACCTCGTCGAGCAGGGTCTTGCGCCCGTGGTCGACGGTGACGGCCAGTTCCTGCACGTCGAGCGAGATCTCGCCGGTGTCGGTGAACTCGACGAGCTGCCCGCCGGCCAGACAGAACGCGCTGCGCCCGATCCCGACGATGTCGTCCGCCGTGACCCGCACCGGCCCGGCCACGGCCCGTCCGTTGAGGAAGGTGCCGTTGTGGCTGCCGAGGTCATGGATCCAGTAGGTCCCGTCGGGCCGGGCGAGGAGCTCCGCGTGGTGCCTCGACACCACCAGATCGGCCACCACGACGTCGTTGTCCGGCGCCCGCCCGATCCGTACCCGGTGCTCGGGCAGCGGCCGTATCGCCGTGGGCCGCCGGAAGGTCCCGGTGGCCCCCGGCCGCGACACTCCCGCTGGCCGCGCCACACCGGCCCCACCCCCCGGTACGGGCTCCGCGTCCGGGGCCGCCGCGTACGAGCCGGGCGGGGCGAGGGGATCCGGGTCGGCCGCGGGCCGCCGCTCCCGGGGCGCCGGGCCCCGTTCGGAGGGCGGCGCGGCAGGCGCGGGCGCCGGAGGCCGCGCCGGGGCGGGGGCCGCCTCCTCCTCCGCGGGCTCCGGCGTCGGTGCGGGCTCCGGGGCGGGCGCGGGCTCCGCCGCGGGTGCGGCGGGCTCGCCCGGGGACGTGGTGAGGACCGCGCGGGGGCCGTCCTGTGGATGGCCGAAGCGGACGACGGTGCCCGGGCCGACGACCCGGGGGACACGTACGCGGACGCCGTCCGCGTACGTGCCGTTGGTGCTGTCCTCGTCCGCGAGGGTCCACTGGCCGCCGGCGGCGCTGAGCACCGCGTGGTGCCAGGACGCCCGGGCGTCCGAGAGCACGATGTCACTGGTGGGATCACGCCCGACGCGGTAGACGCGGCCCGGGTCCATCCGCTTCGCGACCCCGTCGACGAGCAGGACCAGGCCGGGTGCGGCGGGCGCGACCGGCCGCTCTCCCATGCGTGAATCCTATCCGCCGGGGCCCGGGCCCGCCCGGCGCCGGAGCCTGGGGCGGGGGTGCCGGGCGCGGGTAGGGTGGGCCGGGGCGCCGCGGGGAGCGGTGCCGGACCCGACGGGGGAGGCGGATGTGCCGAAAGGCGTCACGAGGCGGCGGCCGCGCACCCGGGCGGCGCTCCTGAAGGCCGCGTTGGAGGCCTTCGCCGAGCACGGTTTCCACGCCACCACCATCGAGCAGGTCTGCGAGCGCGCCGGCTTCACGCGGGGCGCGTACTACTCGAACTTCGCGAGCAAGGAAGAACTCTTCCTGGCACTCTTCGACGAGCACAGCGAGCGCACGGTACGCCGCCTCGCCGCGTCCATCGACGCGCTCACCGCGGAGGAGTACACCCTCACGCGCCTCGCGGAGCTGGCCGCCACCATCGAGCCGGACGAGCGCGACTGGTACCTGGTGACCACCGAGTTCACCCTGCACGCCATCCGCGATCCGCAGGCCGCCTGGGTGCTGGCGCGGCACGACGAGCGGCTGCGGGCCGAGATCGCGCGCGGGCTCACCCTCGTCCTGCGCCGGGCGGGCCGCGAACTGACCGTGGACGCCGACCGGTTCGCCCGGCTGCTCATCGCCCTGCGCGAGGGCGGCCTCGCGCAGAGCTACGTGGAGCCGGAGGCGCTGCCGCCGGGCGACCTGGAGCGGGAGTTCCTGCCGCCGCTCCTGGAGGCCTCGACCCGCCCCGCGCGGCCCGCTCAGTCGAAGAGGTCGGGGTCGGACGCCTCGATCTGATCCCACAGCGGCCGCGCCTGGAACCAGCCGGCCAGGTGGCTGCCGATCTGTCCCCGGGTGAGCAGTGCCGTCTCCCGGTCGACGAGCCGCGGGGTGCCGGCCGCCATGGCGAGCAGCTGCGCCTGGCAGGAGCGTTCCATGGTGACGAACCACCAGACGGCCTCGGCGACGGAGTGGCCCACCGTCAGCAGCCCGTGGTTCTGGAGGATGACCGCCTTGTGCCCGCCGAGCGCCTTGGCGACCCGCTCGCCCTCCTCGGTCTCGTTCACGACGCCCCGGTAGTCGTCGTAGATCCCGTGGTCCTCGAAGAACGCGCAGGCGTCCTGGGTGATCGGGTCGAGGGGGATCCCCAGGCTGGAGAACGCCTTCCCGTGCAGGGAGTGCGAGTGCGCGGCGGCGACCGCGTCGGGGCGGGCCGCGTGCACCCGCGAGTGGATGACGAACGCCGCCCGGTTCACCGGCCTGCGTCCCTCCAGGACCCGCCCCTCGTGGTCGACGAGGATCAGGTCGGACGCCTTGATCTGGCTGAAGCTCATGCCGAAGGGGTTGACCCAGAAGGCGTCCGGGTCGCCCGGATCCCGGACGGTGATGTGCCCGGCGACCCCCTCGGAGAAGCCGAACCGGCCGAAGATCCTGAACCCGGCGGCGAGCTGCTCCTTCCGGTACCGGCGCTCCTCCTCGACGCTCCCGAACGTCGGCGGCAGCGGCAGCTCCACCCCGTCGGGCAGCGGTCCCACGGCGGCGGCGAGGGCGGGCGGCACGGTGCTCATGGCGACTCCAGGGGGTGCGGAGGAGGGTGCGCGGCGAGCCGAAAAGATACAGTGGCGTATCCGATACATCAATGCATCGGACTGCTTCCGGCCCCTCCGCGCCGAATCCCGCGCGCCGCCCCCTTGCGGAGTCAGGAGCCAGGAGCCGGGATCCGGGATCCGGGATCCGGGATCCAGGAGTCGGGATCCAAGAGTCGGGATCCGGGATCCAGGAGTCGAGATCCAGGAGCCAGGCCCCCAGGCCTGAAGCCCCAGGCCCCCAGGCCTCAGGCGGCAGCCGTCACGTCGCCGGCGCGCCGAAGCGGGCCAGGTAGTGCCAGACCCTCTTGACGTCCTGGGGGTCGTACGCGCCCGACAGGGAGGCGTTCTGGACGATGCGCGGGTCCAGGTGGCCGTCCACGGCGATGCGGGCGCCCAGTTCGACGTACCGGGGGCCGCGGAAGGCCGGATGGCGGCGGAGTTCGGGGACGGCGAGGCGGAAGCCGGCGTGCCACTCGACGGGGCAGGGGAGGCGGCGGGCCGCCTCCTCCACCGCGGTGCCCCGGTGGCTGGGGTCCAGGACCAGGGCCTCCACGTCCCGGGCGAGTTCGACCGGGCCGTGGACCTGCGCCTCGACGTAGCGGTCCAGCGGATCGCAGTCGTCCGCCTCCGCGAGCGCCACCAGCGCCATCCGGGACGCCACGCCGAAGTCCGACGGCTCCAGGAAGCTGTCGGGGTAGCAGAAGCTCGTCCGGGCGGTGGCCTCCGGCGTCAGGCGGATGTGGGCGGAGCCGAAGCGGGGCGCGGCGCCGTACGACAGGCGGCGGAAGTCCAGGGCGCCGTACACCGGGCGCTCGTGTGCCGGAGCGGCGTCGTACGCGCCGCCGAAGATCCGGCTCTCCCAGCGCCAGCGGTCGCCGCCGGGACGGGCGGTGAGTCCGCCGTTGCCGGTGCCGGTCACGAACTGCGAGCGGTAGACGCCCTCGTCGGCCAGCCGGTCCAGGAAGTGCGGGTGGAAGTTGAGGGTGACCCTCAGGGTCGGATCCACCGGTCCGCCCGACGACCGGGCCTCCACGTGTGCCAGTGCCCGCCGGGCCGTGTCGTGCGGCGGGGGAGGGCCGGGGGCGGAGGCGGGAGGGGAGGCGGGGGTCGTCGTCATGGGGGGAGTGTGCCGGAGGCCACGGGCTTGCGGCGCGGGGTTTTCGCTGGCTAGGGTCGCCGCGCGAACAGATAGAAAGCGCTTTCCCTCACTCCACTGCCGGGTACCCTCCCCGGCAGTCGCCCGCCCGCCCCCTGGAGTCCACGTGCCGCCCACCGCCGACCTCCTCGTCTACACCCGCACCGCCGGCTACCGGCACGACTCCATCCCCGACGGCGCCACCGCCCTCGCCGAGCTCGCCGCCGCCCGCGGGCTCACCGCACAGACCACCGAGGACCCCGCCGCCTTCTCCGCCGAGGGGCTCGCCGGCCGCGCCCTCGTCGTGCTGCTCTCCACCACCGGCACCGTCCTCACCCCCGGCGGCCGCACCGCCCTGGAGGCGTACCTGCGCGGCGGCGGCGCCCTCCTGGCCGTCCACGCCGCCGCCAACGCCGAGCCCGACTGGCCCTTCTACGGCGAGCTCCTCGGCACCCGCTTCGCGGGCCATCCGCCGCTCCAGCCCGGCGCCGTCCTGGTCGAGGACCCCGCGCACCCCGCCTGCGCCCCGCTGCCGGACCGCTGGGAGTGGACGGACGAGTGGTACGAGTACACCTCCCACCCGCGCGTGCCGGGCGTCCGCGTCCTGCTGCGCGCCGACGAGGCCGCGTACGAGGGCGGCACGCTCGGCGACGACCACCCGCTCGCCTGGTGCCGGGCCGTCGACCGGGGCCGCTTCCTCTTCACCGCCCTCGGGCACGCCCCGGAGGCGTACCGCGACCCCGCCTTCCGCGCCCACCTGGCCGGTGCGCTCTCCTGGCTGCTCGGCTGACGCACGCGCGCGTGCGTCACCCCACCGCACCCGCCCCCCTTGCGCCCGCGCCCCGGAAGCGGGAGGTTTCCCGTGGGGGCCGACGCAGGAGGAGAAGGCCATGGCCATCGCCACCGTGAACCCCGCCACCGGCGAGACGCTGCGCACCTACGACGCGCACGGACCCGACGAGGTGGAGCGGCGGATCGCCGCCGCCCACGAGGCCTACCGCCAGTGGCGCACGACCTCCTTCGCCGAACGGGCCCGCCTGCTGCGCGCCGCCGCCACCCTCCTCGACGAGGACACCGAGGACATCGCCCGCACCATGACGCTGGAGATGGGCAAGCCCCTCACCGCCTCCCGCGCCGAGGCCGGCAAGTGCGCGAAGGCCATGCGCTGGTACGCGAAGCACGCCGAGGAACTGCTCGCCGACGAGCATCCGGCCGAGGGCGACGTCCGGGACTCGGGCGCCGACCGGGCCCGCGTCCACTACCGGCCGCTCGGCCCCGTCCTCGCCGTCATGCCGTGGAACTTCCCCCTGTGGCAGGTGATCCGCTTCGCCGCGCCCGCGCTCATGGCCGGCAACACCGGGCTCCTCAAGCACGCCTCCAACGTGCCCAGGACCGCGCTCTACCTCGGCGACCTCTTCCGCCGCGCCGGCTACCCCGACGGCTGCTTCCAGACCCTGCTCATCGGCTCCGGCGAGGTCGAGGCGGTGCTCCGCGACCCCCGGGTGGCCGCCGCCACCCTCACCGGCAGCGAGCCGGCCGGCCGGGCCGTCGCCGCCGTCGCCGGCGACGTCGTCAAGAAGACCGTCCTGGAGCTCGGCGGCAGCGACCCCTACATCGTGATGCCCTCCGCGGACGTCGTCAGGGCCGTGAAGACCGCCGTCACCGCGCGCGTGCAGAACAACGGCCAGTCCTGCATCGCCGCCAAGCGGTTCCTCGTCCACCAGGACGTGTACGAGGACTTCACCGAGCGCTTCACCGCCGCCATGAACGCCCTCACGGTCGGCGACCCGCTCGACGAGTCCACCGACGTCGGCCCGCTCGCCACCGAGAGGGGCCGCGCCGACCTGGAGGAGCTCGTCGAGGACGCCGTGCGGAAGGGCGCGCACGTCCTGTGCGGCGGCGCCCGGCCCGACGGGCCGGCGCTCGCCCGCGGCTGGTACTACCGTCCCACCGTCCTCACCGGCATCACGCCCGCCATGCGGATCCACCAGGAGGAGACCTTCGGGCCGGTCGCCACCGTCTACCCGGTCCGGGACGCGGAGGAGGCGGTGACCGTCGCCAACGACTCGCCGTTCGGCCTGAGTTCCAACGTGTGGACCCGCCGGGACGAGGAGGTCGACTTCTTCGTCCGCGACCTCCAGGCCGGCGGCGTCTTCGTCAACGGCATGACCGCCTCCCACCCGGCGCTCCCCTTCGGCGGGATCAAGCGCTCGGGCTACGGGCGCGAGCTGTCCGGCCACGGCATCAAGGAGTTCTGCAACGCGACGACCGTCTGGCAGCGCGCCTGAACCCGCCGCCCCCGCCCGGGCCGGCGCGTCACGTCAGCCACTCCAGGAACACGTCGCCCACCCCGTACTCCTCGCGGAACCGCCGGTCCTGCTCCTCGCAGGGGTCCGGCAGCCGCTCCCCGTCGGCGGCGGCCACCCGCCACCGGGCGTCGCCCGCCGCCCGGTCCGGGGTCTCCTCCGCCGCGTCCACGTCGAAGGACGTTCCCTCCGTGGACGTCCACGGGAACAACGACACCGTGTAACGGCGGCCTTCGGACAGCCGCGCCCGGAACCCGTCGCGCGGGCCGCCCGCCTGCTCCACCTCCACCGTGGTGCCCGCCGCGAACCCGTGAGGGGTGGGCACCGCGTGCTTGTAGACGGAGTCGACCACCAGCCGGGCCCGCACCACCCGCTCCGGATCCCCGCCGCCCGCTCCGGGCCGCCGGTGGACCCCCACCTCGCGCACCGTCCCCGCCAGCAGCAGGCGGGAGTGGGGGGCGGTCCCCCCCCCCCCCACCCCGCCCGGCGCGCCGAAGCACGGCAACACGTACGCGTTCGCCGCGGCGTGGGCGGCGTACCAGGTCGCCCCGCCCCCGGCCAGCAGGACGGCGCCGAGCGAGGACAGGAGGAGGGTGCGCTTCTTCATGGACCGCACAACGAGCCGGCGCCGTCCCGGTCGCGCCCCGGCGGCCGGCCCACGCGCCCCGGGCCCGCGCACCCCGGGTCCCCTCGCCCCGGACCCATGCGCCCCGTGCCCGGTACGCCGGGGCGCCGCCGCGCTCCGGCGGGAAGGCGATCCGGTTCAGCGCCGCCACGGGGTCCCTGCCCGGCTCCTCAGCCGCCGAGGCCCGCGCGGCCCGGGCCCGCGAGCTCCGCGCCCACCGACTCCGGGCCGATCTCGCACCACACGGCCTTGCCCTCGCCGCGCGGCTCCACGCCCCACCGCGAGGCCAGCGCGTCCATCAGGAGCAGCCCCCGGCCCGAGGTCGCCGCCTCGCCCGGGGTGCGCCGCCGGGGCCAGGCGCTCGACCGGTCCTGCACCGAGAGCCGCACCCGCCGCACCGGCTCGGGCAGCACCTCCAGGGTGAGCACCGCGCCGCCCTCCGTGTGCAGCAGCACGTTCACCAGCAGCTCGCCCGTCAACAGCTCGGCGTCGTCGGCGAGTTCCTGCATGCCCCAGTCCCGCAGCGCCTGTCCCACGGCCGCCCGCGCGTCCGAGAGGCCCTGCGGGTCGGCCTGGTGGATGTACTGGTGGATGCGCGGCGCCCGCTGCGTACCCGGGTCCGGACTCCGCCGCAGCACGAGCAGGGCCACGTCGTCGCCCGAGCCCCACCGCTCCCACAGCCGTTCCGACAGGTGGTCGGCCAGCGCCTCCGCCTGCGGCGGGCCGCTGCTCACCGCCTCCGACAGGGCCGCGAGCCCCGCCTCGATGTCGGTGCCCGGCTGCTCGACCAGCCCGTCCGTGCACAGCACCAGCGTCTCGCCCGGCACCAGGTCGAGCCGGGTCTCCGGGAACTCCTCCTCGCCGAACACGGTCGCGAGCCCCAGCGGCATCCCGCCGCGCAGCTTCGGCTGCCCCACCCGCCCGTCGGTGTGCCGGATCAGCGGCCCCAGGTGCCCGGCCCGCACCGCCCGCACGGTGCCGCCCGCCAGGTCCACCTGCGCGTAGGTGCAGGTCGCGAAGCGGTTGGTGTCGAGCTCGGCGAGAAACCGGGAGGCCCGGGCCAGCACCGTCGACGGGGCGTGGCCCTCGCCGGCGTACGCCCGCAGCGCGATCCGCAGCTGTCCCATGATGGCCGCCGCGTGGGTGTCGTGGCCCTGGACGTCGCCGACGACGATCCCGACCCGGCCGCGCGGCAGCGCGATCACGTCGTACCAGTCCCCGCCGACCTGCCGGCCGCTCCACGCCGCGTGGTAGCGGACCGCGATCTCGCCGCCGGTGATCTCCGGGATCCGGCGCGGCAGCATCGTCTCCTGGAGCCCGGTGGCCAGCTCCCGCTCCTCGTCGAAGAGGATGGCCCGCTGGAGCGACTGGGCGACGATCGCCGCGAGCCCGAGCGCCAGGTTCCGCTCGTCCGCCGTGAACGCCGTCCGCCCCCGGTAGAACAGGGCCATGCCGCCCAGCGAACGCGCCTGCGCCACCAGCGGCAGATAGCAGGCCGCGCGGAACGGCAGCCGGTCCAGATAGGGCGCCAGCTCCGGGAAGTCCCGCCCCAGCGAGCCGAACGAGGACACGAACCTCGGCCGGCCGCTCAGCACCGCCTCGGCCAGCGGCAGCCCCCGGTCGAGCCGTCGCGTCCGCAGCCCGTCCAGGACGTCCAGGGAGTCGCCGCTGAGCGCGATCACGTTCAGCGAACCGTTCTCGACCAGACCGAGCGCGAGCCCGTCCGCCCCGAGGCGGGCGAGCCCGCCCGGCCCCGTCAGCGAGGCCGTCACGTCGTCCACGGTCACCGCCCGCGACAGCGCGTGCGTGGTCCGCTCGACGATGCTCGTCTGCATCTCGCGGCGCTTCTCCAGCTGCTGCACGAAGGCGGCGTGCGACACCTCGGCGGTGGTGTCCCGCACCGCCCCCACGATCCGGTGCGCCCGCCCGTCCCCGTCCCGCAGGATCCGCGCGAGCACATGCGTCCAATGGGGTGTCCCGTCGTCCTGCGGGATCGGGAAGTGGGTGCTGTACGAGGAGTCCCCACTGGTCACCGCCGCCCGCACCACGTGGTCCAGACGCATCCGCTCCGCCGGGTCGAGCCGGGACACCAGACTCGTCGGCCGGCCGTCGAAGCGGTCGGAGGACACGCCGAAGACCAGCAGCCCGGACGCGTCGACATCGATGGTGCCCGTGTCGAGGTCCCAGTCGAAGCTGCCGGTCCGGTTCATGGCGAGCCACTCGGCGGGGCCGATCCCGCCACTGTGCGCACGCGGATCGTCATCGGTCATCCCCCCCATTGTCGAACCCGCGCCCCGCCGACGCCATGGGTGCGACACGGCGTGGCGCCCCGGGTGCGGCGCCCGGGTGCGGCGCCCGGATGCGGGGCGGGGGGCCGGACACGAGAATGGCCAGTGCCGGGACCCACCCGCAGAAGCATGGAGGAGACGGCATGAACGCTGAGCCCGACGAGATGTCCCGGGGGGACGTACCGACGCCCGACCGGCTGCTGCACTCCGGTTCGGAGGGCGAGTTCACGGCGGAGGACGTGGTGCTCGCCTCCGGCCGCGATGTGACGCCGGAGACCCTGGCCTGGGCCGAACGCAGGATGGCGGAGAAGGGCCGCGCCTCCCTGGACGAACTCCTTCCGTAGACCCGTACGCGCACCCCGTACGGGGTGCACCTCGTACGTACGCGGATCCTGTGCGTACGCGGATCCTGTGCGTACGCGGATCCTGTGCGTACGCGGATCCTGTGCGTACGCGGATCCTGTGCGTACGCGCACCCCGTGCGTACGCGTACCAGTACCCATACCCGTACCCACACCCCCGTACGAGCAGGGGCCCGGGACCGGCGCGGCACACGGCGCCGCCCCGGGCCTTCCACATTTGTGGAACACGTTCTACCGTGACCGCCGTCGTGCCGAGGACGCCGACGCCGACAGCCGTCACGGGAGGCCGGGATGCACCTGCAGTACACGCCGGAACAGAACCGCCTGCGCGCGGAACTGCGCGCCTACTTCGCGGAGCTCGTCCCCGAGGACGTGCACGGCCGCTACGGCGACCCGGCCGCCCAGAAGCGCTTCTACCGCGAGACGATCCGCCGCCTCGGCGCCGACGGCTGGCTCGGCGTCGGCTGGCCCGCCGAGTACGGCGGACGCGGCCTCACGCCCATGGAGCAGTTCGTCTTCTTCGACGAGGCCGCCCAGGCGGGCGTACCGCTGCCGCTCATGGCGCTGAACACCGTCGGACCGACGATCATGCAGTTCGGCACGGACGAGCAGAAGGCGTACTTCCTGCCCGGCATCCTCTCCGGCGAGCTCGACTTCGCCATCGGCTACAGCGAACCCGACGCCGGCACCGACCTCGCGGCCCTGAAGACCCGCGCGGTGCGCGAGGGGGACACGTACGTCGTCAACGGGCAGAAGATCTGGACGACCAACGGCGACACCGCCGACTGGGTCTGGCTCGCCGTCCGCACCGATCCGGACGCGGCCCCCCACAAGGGCATCACCATGCTCCTGGTGCCGACCACCGACCCCGGCTACTCCTGCACGGTGATCAACACCCTCGCCTCGCACGACACCACGGCCAGCTACTACGACGACGTCCGCGTCCCCGTCTCGCGCCGGGTCGGCGAGGAGAACAAGGGCTGGCGGCTGATCACCAACCAGCTCAACCACGAACGCGTCACCCTCGCCGCCCACGGCACCATGGCGATCCGCGCCCTCCACGACGTCCGCCGCTGGGCCGCCGACACCCTCCTCTCCGACGGCCGCCGCGTCGTCGACCTCCCCTGGGTCCGCCGCGCCCTGGCCCGCACCCACACCCGCCTCGACGCGATGCGGCTCCTCAACTGGCAGATGGTCAACGCCGTCCACCACGGCACCCTCACCCCCCAGGACGCCTCCGCCGTCAAGGTGTACGGCTCCGAGGCCCGCCGCGACGCCTACGCCGCCCTCATGGAGGTCGTCGGCGCGGCCGGCGCCCTCAAGGAGGGCTCCCCGGGCGCCGTCCTCCACGGCGAACTCGAACGCGGCTACCGCTCCGCCGTCATCTTCACCTTCGGCGGCGGCAACAACGAGATCCAGCGCGAGATCATCTCCTGGATCGGCCTGGGCATGCCCCGCGTCCGCCGCTGACCCGCCTGTGACGAAGATCCGCAGTGGGCGCAGAAGAGGGGTGGTCGGCACTGCGCAGGAGTCGCGTATCGCCCCGAAAAGTTTGCGTGAGTCCCGTGCCAGGGGGCTGAGACGGTCCCCGCGTCGACGTCGGCTCTTGCGCTGGGTCTCGCCCGTCGTTCCGCGGATCCGTCCGACACGCGACCGGCGCGGCCAGGTCGGAAACGGCTCTTGGTCTTCTGCGCCATCGTCGGCCTCACATGCGGGCCGGCGCACCTACGCCTGATGCGGGAGTGCCTGTTCCGACCAGATGGTCTTGCTGTTCTCGCTGAAGCGGACGCCCCAGTTCTGGGAGAGCTCGGCGCAGATGAACAGGCCGCGGCCACCCTCGTCGGTGGTCTGCGCGTGGCGAAGATGCGGGGAGACGGGGCTGGCGTCGCTGACCTCGAAGGTGAGCGTACGGTCGCCCTTGATCAGGCGGAGCGTGAGGGGCGGGGTGCCGTAGCGCACGGCGTTGGTGGCCAGTTCGCTGACGATGAGTTCGGTGGTGAGGGCGAGTTCGTCGAGGTGCCATTCGGCCAGCTGATGGCGTGTACGGGCTCGTGCCGTGGCGATGGCCGCGGGGTCCTTGGGCAGGTCCCAGACGGCCACGAGGCCGGGGTCGTGTGCGCGGGTCCGCACGAGGAGCAGCACCGCGTCGGTGCCTGGGGGAGGAGGCGGGACGGTGCGTACGGCCTCGTCGCGCAGGTCGTCCAGCGGGCGACTGCTGTGGGCGAGGACCTCTCGTAGACGGCTCCGGACGGCCTTCCTCTCGCTCTCCGTCGCGGGCAGGAACGTGTCGGTGTACAGCGCGATGACGCTGCCCTCGGGCAGCTCGACGCGGATGCCGGCGAACGGCGATTCTTCGCCGCCGCCCAGCGCAGGGGCAGCGGGGACGTCGGCTGTGTCGGTGGTTCCGTCGGGATGGACGATGACAGGTTGCGGGCCGCCGGCGAGGGCGATGGCGCAGCTCAAGGTGAGCGGGTCGTAGACCCCGTAGAGGCAGTCGGCGGTCAAGGGCTCGGTCCGCAGGGGGTCGCTGGCCGGCAGGTCGGCGCGTTCGGCCGCGAGTCGCTTCACGGTGTCGTCGAGGCGGGCGAGGAGCTCGTCGGGTTCCAGGTCGAGCGAGGCGAGGGTGTGGATGGCGGTGCGCAGCTGGCCCATCGCCATGGTGGCGTGGATCCCGGTGCCGGAGACGCGGCCGACGGTGAGAGCGGTGCGTGCGCCGGAGAGGGGGAAGACGTCGAACCATCCGCCGCCGGCTTCCGTCGACTGGTGGAAGTGGGCGCTCTCCACGGCGGCCTGCGGCGCCGGGTGCGGTGGCAGGAGGCGGCGCTGCAGGGTCAGGGCGATGGTGTGTTCGCGTGTGTAGCGGCGTGCGTTGTCGATGTGCAGCGCGGTCCGCGCCGAGACCTCCAGGGCGAGGTCGAGGTCCGCGTCCACGAAAGGATCGCGGTCAGGAGAGCGGTGGAGGCTCAACGTCCCGAACACGCCGTCCCGAAGAGTCAGTGGGGTGACGATGGCGGAATGTGCCCCCGTGGGGGGCACGGTCCGTGACACCTGGGGATCGGAAGTGGTGTCGTCGGGGCGGTAGGTGACCAAGTGGGGCCGTAGGTCGGTCAGGGACTGGAGCCATGCGGCCGGAAAACGGAACGGTCCCGTACCTGCGCCCAGCGAGTCCCTAGGGGGTTCGGTCGTGGCGAAGGCCATCCGCCGCAGTGGTACCTCGGACCCGACGGGCGCGGACGGGGCGCCCTCGCCGCGGACGACCGGGTCCAGTAGGTCGACCTCGGCGGCGTCGGCGAAGTCGGGGACGAGGACGTCGACGAGTGCGGCGCACGTGGCTTCCAGCTCCAGCGACTGCCCCACGTGTTCCCGCGCTGCGTTGAGTACCCGCGTGCGAGCCAGGGCACGCTCGCGAACAGTCACGTCGACCGCCGCTGTGGAAAGCCCCAGGACCCGGCCGTCAGGGCTCTGGAGCCGGAACACGGAGACGGAGTACACGTGCTCGTGCTCCGGGTCGGCGGGCGGGCGTACGCGCACCAGCCTGTCCAAGGCCGGTCGGCCTGTGGCGAGCACATGCCGGACCATGGCGTCGTTCTCGTCGGGATCGGACAGGGGGAACACCTCGCTGAGGCGGTGCCCGATCAGCTGTGAGGAGTCGAAGCCGGCCAACCCTGAGGCGGTGAGGTTCACGCGCTGGACGCGCAACTGGGGATCCAGCACCTGCAGGCCGATCGGTGACTGGGTGAACAGTGCGTCGAGCAGTGCCTGATCCTCGGCGTCGGCCTCGGCCGGCCGGGGGCCGTCCACGCTCCAGCCCGGGCCGCCGTCCTCCAGCGTCGTCGGCCGCACCATCAGCTCCGTGACCCCGGCCTCCCCGGAAGAGCGGTCGGCGGGGTCGGACACGACCGCCCGCCACGATGCGGACAGCAGTTCGGCGACGGGGTGGCCGAGGGCCTCGGATGCTTCGCGGCCGAACAGGGACCTGGCCTCCGGGCTCCATGCCACCACGACACCCGCTGCGTCGACCACGAGCAGCGCGTCGTCCGATGCCATGGGCGGAACGCCTCCACGGGTCGTAGGTCAACGGCGGCCAAGCCTGTCCGCGGCGGGGGAGTCCCATGCCTCCGGGCAGGTCTCCTTCAGGGTGCCCCTCCCCGCGGAGGACCGCACATCGGAGGAGGGCGGCAGTGCCACGACGCGGAGGACCGCACATCGGAGGAGGGCGGCAGTGCCACGACGGCCCCTACGACCCTTGGCACAGCCTCGATGCCCGAGCCTCAGGGCGTGACGATCCCGAAGTTCGGGTCGAACTCGTCGAGCGGGCCGGCCAGGGTCCTCAGCACGGTCTCGTCGCCGTCGAGGGTGATCTTTCCGGCCTCGACCAGATCCGGCGCGCTCGCGGGCTTGAGGAGGGCGCCCACAAGCGCCGGCTTCGGGCCGCTGACGGTGAGCCGGGTCTCGGGGGAGGCCCCTCGGCGCGCGTTCAGCACGCCGTGACGGACCCTGGCGCTCCAGGTCTCGTCCGTGTCGGTGAAGTGGAAGTCGATGCGGAGGTCGGCCGTGGCGGCCTTGTCGCCGATGAGATGTACGGCGGCGTAGTCGACGACGACCAGTCCGCTGTCGCCTTCGATCACGGTGAGGTTGGCGATGTCGTTGTTGCGGACCTGGTAGATCCCGTCGACGACCTTGTACAGACCCCCTTTGCGGATGACCTGGGACTGGCGCCACAGACTCGGGTCGACCGTGTCCGGGGCCGGGGCGTCCTCGGCGAGGTGGTCGAACCGGGACGCGTCGAAGATCACCCGGCCGTCCGCGCCGTACATCCTGTCGGGGAACGGGGCGATGAACCCCCGGTCGGCGTCCGCGAAGTCCTGACGGTCGTCCATGGCGTACCGGGTGACCGCTTCGCGATTCGCGGCGGCGGTCGCAGGCGTGGCGGCCTTGGGGGTGTACGTCATGGCGGCCCCTTCTGTTCCGTACGGGCCTTCGGCACCTCCCCACCTTTTCCCGGGGCCCGTGGGTCGGCAACTCGGCCGGAACCGTCGACAGCGCGGGACTCAACGCCGCGGGGCGGCCGGGGGACAGACGACGAACACGGGGACGCTTCCGTCGACGAACCGCTCGAAGCGCACCACCGTGCCGACGGCCGGCGCCGGCATGACGCAGCCGCCGAGCCGTCCCTCGACGTGGAAGCCGTCATCCATGACGACCCGACAGGCGAGGCGCGGCGCGGACCCCTTCTTGGGCATGTACTGGTAGTCGGAGATCCGGCCCGTGCCGTGGCTCCGCTCCCATACGAGGTCCTCGCCGCCGCAACTCGGACAGATGCAACGCGACCCGAACAGGGCGCTCTTGCACCAGGCGCATCGCTGGAAACGGAGGAACGAGGCGGCCGGGGCACTCGGCTGAGCGGAGGTGCTGCCTGAGCTGTAGTACACGGGTGCTCCTGGGTGTCGCGGAGGGAGGCGGGATACGGGGCTCGCGGCAGTCGGTACGCCGAGCGTCAGGACGGCGAAGGACGGGCGGACCGCAGGACCGTCTCCTGGACCACGGAGGCGACCAGACGGCCGTCGCGGCTCCAGAAGTCGCCGAAAGCCAGGCCGCGACCGTCCCCCGCGGTGGGGCTGCGGTGTACGACCAGCAGCCAGTCGTCGGCGCGGAACGGGCGGTGGAACCAGATGGCGTGGTCCAGGGAGGTCAGGAAGACCGTGCTCGGTTCGCTGCGCAGCACCCACGGCGGCTCGCGGTGCAGGGCGGCGGAGGGGGCCAGCAGGAGGTCGGACGCGTAGGCGAGGCCGCAGGCGTGCAGCATCGGATCGTCGGGCAGGGGGTCGGCGGACTTCACCCAGAGCGTTTGCTCGGTGCCGCCCTCCGGGGTGGAAGCCGTCGGCGGGACGAAGCGTACGGAGAGAGCCCTGTTGAAATCGCTGACGTCAGGGTGCGTCGGCAGACCTCCGCAGAGGGAGGCGAAGGCGTCGGGCAGATCCTCGGGCGGGGTGACCCGTGGCATCGCGATGTGCCTGTCACCGGCGGTGTCCGTCGCCTCGGGGACCTTGAACGATGCGGACAGGCTGAAGATCGCCTCGCCGCCTTGAATCGCCGTCACCCGGCGTGAGACGTAGCTGCGGCCGTCCCGCAGCCGCTCCACCTGGTAGACGATCGGGCTGCGGGTGTCGCCGGCCCGGAGAAAGTACCCGTGCAGGGAGTGCACCAGGAAACCCGTCGCGACGGTCTGCCCGGCGGCGGTCAGGGCCTGTCCGGCGACCTGTCCGCCGAAGGCCCGTAGAGGCGCGCCGTCATGGCACCAGCCTCGGAACAGATCGCGTTCGAGACGTTCGAGGCTGAGGAAGCCCACCAGATCCCGGCCGAACGCTTCGGGAAGTGAGGGGGGCGTGGGGTGGGGCTGCACGTGGAACTCCCGAGGGTCGCCGACAGGGAGCACAGACCGGCCCCAGAGCATGATGTGAATGCTAAGTCTTGTCGTGAGGTCTGTAAATCATCGATTTCTACACTGTGATGGCACACAAGTGAATCGTGTGTAGGAGATGGCTGCTCGCTGTGGCCTTGCGGCCCGATGGAGGTGGATCCGGCCGGGATGCGCCGGTAAGTAAACAGCGAGGAGTTGAATCACTGAACGGCAAAGCCTTGACGCCTGGGCTGCATGGGCTGAAAGTAAACCCCGCTGAGTGCGGTGAGGCTTCAAGGCCCGCCGCCGTCCTACGTCGGCGCCGCGACCACCACCGGTCCCGGGCCTGCCGCTCTCCCGCTGACGGCCCAGAGGCTGTCCCGCATCGGCCGAGGTGCTCGGCCGTCCCTTCCCCGAGGAGTTGTTGCTGTGTATCTCACGCAGAGTCTGCACAGGGCCGTGCAGCAGGGTCCCGATCAGGTCGCGACGATCTTCGGGGACCGTGTGCGGACGAACCGGGAGGT